>JBJOPU010000009.1:0-14599 GCA_046050505.1 Actinomycetota bacterium | reverse complement strand
GAGCGGCGACCACTGGATGATCCTCACCGGGTGCCGCAAGGGCGCCGTGCGGTCGGCGCTCGAGGGGCGCGACCCCACGCGGCGCGGTCCCGAGGGCGCGGCAGCGGATGGCATCGCCCGCGCGCGGCCGACGCGCGCCCACATCGCCGCGGCGGGCGCCGAGCTCGACGCGCTCGTCGACCGGTTTGGAGCCTCCAATGTCACGGTCGAGCTCTTCGATCACGGCCGCCCGCTCGACACCGTGCACAACGACGTGCTCGCGGCTCTCGCCGCAGAGCGCGGGCTGCCGATCGTCGCGACGGGGGCCGTGCACTACGCGGCTCCGGCGCGATACCCGCTCGCCACCGCGTTCGCCGCCCTGCGCGGGCGCCGAAGCCTTGACGACATGCAGGGTTGGCTGCCGGCCGCCGGAACGTCGCACTTGCGCAGCGGTGCCGAGATGCAGCGGCTGTTCGCGCGCTACCCCGGGGCCGTGGCGCACAGCGTTGAGCTTGCGACCGAGCTCGGCTTCTCACTCAGACAGGCCAAACCGAACCTGCCGAAGCAAGAGGTGCCGCCCGGCCACACCCCGATGAGCTGGCTGCGCGAGCTGGTCTGGGCGGCGGTGCCGCGCAAGTACCCCGAGGCGAGTGACGCCGACCGCGCCCGCATCGCGCGCGAGCTCGACGTCATCGAAATGAAAGATTTCCCCGGCTACTTCCTCATCGTGCACGACATCGTGCAGTACGCCCGCGGCAGGGGCATCCTCTGCCAGGGCCGCGGCTCGGCCGCGAACTCGGCCGTGTGCTACTTGCTCGACATCACGGCGGTCGACTCGATCGGCTACAAGCTGCCCTTCGAGCGCTTTCTCTCGGCGCTGCGCGACGAAGAGCCCGACATCGACGTCGACTTCGACTCTGATCGGCGCGAAGAGGTCATTCAGTACGTGTTTGAGAAGTACGGCCGCCGCAACGCCGCCCAGGTCGCCAACGTGATCTCGTACCGGCCCAAGAACGCCGTACGGGACATGGCGCGGGCGCTCGGCTACTCCACGGGTCAGCAAGACGCCTGGAGCAAGCAAGTGGAGCGCTGGGGCGCCGTGCTCTCGAGCGACGACCACGACATTCCCGAGCCTGTCGTTGATCTTGCGCAGCAAGTGCTCACCTACCCTCGGCACCTCGGCATCCACTCGGGCGGCATGGTGCTCACCGACCGGCCCGTTGGTGAGATCGTTCCGATCGAGCACGCGCGCATGGAGAACCGCACGGTGCTGCAGTGGGACAAAGACGACTGCGCGTGGATGGGCCTCGTCAAGTTCGACCTGCTCGGCCTCGGCATGCTCGCGGCCCTGCAGTATTCGTTCGACCTCATCGATGAGCATCTCGGCGAGCGGTGGGAGCTCGCGACCCTGCCGAAAGAAGAGCAAGCGACCTACGACATGCTGTGCCGTGCCGACTCGATCGGCGTCTTTCAGGTCGAGAGTCGCGCGCAAATGGGACTGCTGCCGCGCCTGCAGCCGAGAAAGTTCTACGACCTCGTTGTGCAGATCGCGCTCGTGCGCCCCGGGCCGATTCAGGGCGGCGCCGTGCATCCCTTCGTGCGCCGCAAGCTCGGCCGCGAGCCGATCACCTACGACCACCCCAAGCTTGTCGAGCCGCTCGAACGTACGCTCGGCATCCCGATCTTTCAAGAGCAGCTCATGCAAGTGGCCATGGCGGTCGGCGGCTGCACGGGCGACGACGCCGACCTGTTGCGTCGCGCGATGGGCAGCAAGCGCGGCCTCGAACGCATCGAGTCACTGCGCGAGACCCTCTACGCCGGCATGGCGACCAACGGCATCACCGGTCAACTCGCCGACGAGATCTACGGCCGCATTCAGGCCTTCGCCAACTTCGGCTTCGCCGAGAGCCACTCGATCAGCTTCGCGCTGCTCGTGTACGCGAGCTCCTGGATCAAGCTGCACTACCCCGGCATCTTCCTCGCCTCGTTGCTGCGCGCCCAGCCGATGGGCTTTTACTCGCCGTCGACGCTCACGGGCGACGCCGAACGGCACGGGGTCGAGGTGCGCACCCCGTGCATCCTTCGGTCGGGAGTCGAGGCGGGGCTCGAGCGCATCGATCTCGTCGTTGCGTCAGCGCACGAGCCCGTGGCGACGGATGCCCGGCGCGCGCACCCCACGGGGCTCGAGCAGTGCATCCACCGTCTGCAGCCGCCCGTGCCCGAGTTCGAGCCCGCGTCAACGAACGGCGACCTCGCCGACTGCGCGCTGCACCGCCGCGACGGTGAGCTCGCGGTGCGGTTGGGGCTCGCCGAGGTCACGGGGATCGGGCGGCCGACGGCCCAGCGCATCGTCGCTGAGCGTGAGCGGGGTGGCCCCTACCGTGACCTCACCGAGCTCGTCTACCGCACCGGGCTCACGGCCGCCCAGGTTGAGGCGCTCGCGACCGCCGGCGCTTTCGACGTGCTCGGCATGTCGCGGCGCGAGGCGCTGTGGGCGGCGGGTGCCGCGGCGCAGGCTCGGCCCGAGTATCTGCCCGGAGTGGTCACGGCCGTGCAACCACCGCTGTTCACCGACCTCGACGCGCACGAACTCATGGTTGCCAACCTCGTATCGACGGGCATCGCGCCCGGTGATCACCCCGTGCGCTTCGTGCGCGGGCTGTTGCGCGAGCGCGGCGTGCTGAGCGCGCGCGAGTTGCGCAGCGCAGATCCAGGCCGCCGCGTAGAAGTGGCGGGTGTCGTCACCCACCGCCAGCGACCCGCGACCGCGAGTGGCATCACGTTCTTGAACCTCGAAGATGAGACGGGCCTCGTCAATGTCATCTGCTCGGTCGGGCTGTGGGGCCGCTACCGCCGCACGGTGCGCGAGAGCCGCGCGCTCATCATCCGCGGCACGCTCGAGCGCTCACCCGACGGTGTCGTCAACATCGTCGCCGACCGCGTCGAGTCGTTGCCCTTGCGCGTCACGATGCCGAGTCGCGACTTTCGATAGACGGCGCGCCGGCGCCGGCGGTGCGCTCGCGATCACTCTGCGCCGCGGTGCCCAGCGCACCACGATGAGCGTGATGATCGTGATGACCGCCATCGGAACCAGCGCGTAGGGTCCGGCCGCACCGACATCGCGATTGAGCGACTCTTCCAGAGAACTCAGCACGACCGCCGGAATGAGCAGCAAGACGTTGTTGAGGGTGTGAATCAGCACGGCGATCTCGAGCCCGCCCGTCGCGCGAACGATGAGCGACATGCCCACGGCAAAGACGAGGTAGTAGGCAATCAGCCACGGGTCAGCAGCGAAATGCACGAGGGCGAACACGATTGACGACGCGATCGTGCCGATCGCAAACGAGACCCCCGTGCGACTCGACCACGAGCCGACGGTGCGGGCGATGAAGCCCCGAAAGCCATACTCTTCGCCCGCCGCCTGAAACGGAGTGGTGAGCACGATGATGATGAGCAAAGCGACCGTGTTGCCGCTCGGCGGTTTCCCGATCATTGTCGCCAGCGCGACCGCGAGGCCCACACCGGTGTAGAGCAGAAAGATCGGCACGATGAACAGCGCCGACCGGCCGATGAGGTGCCAGCGCCACGTGCCCGTGACGGAGTGCATCCACCGTGGACGGACTCCAAAGAACGCCCACTGGATGAGCATCGAGAGCGGGATGAGTGATGCGAGCAGCAGGTTATTCGCGAGAAACAGCGTTGGAGTGATGGAGAGCTCACCCGCAGCAACGGAGGCTGCCGAGGTGAGGCCCAGAACGAGGTCAAGCTCGACGGCCGCGAACGACAGCAACGCGCTCAGGATGACCGTGCTCACGGCAAACGTGATGAGCGCGAGGGCAGCGATCCACCACGGGCGGCGCGGTTCGCTGAGAGCCTCGTGATAGAACCGTTGGCGCACCGGCGGCGGGTAGTCGATCACGTGTTGGCTCCTCTCGCGGCAACCGCCCACGCGACGACCTCAACTCCGTCACGCTCAACGACGAGTTCGTCGACGAGGTTCACGGCATTGCAGACGTGGTTGGGCACGACGCGCAGCAGGGTGCCGAGTGGCGGCACCACGGCGTCCGCTGGGAACGTGATGGTGGCGTGGTGCTCTGACAGTGCGGTGATGCGGGCATCCGGGTGGTCGAGCAACCGCCCGTATCCACTCGCGTAGGCGGCACGATCGGCGCCCAGAATCTTGCTGCCGGCGTCCACGATCGCCACGGTGTCGCGCCGGCTCACGATCGTTGCGTGGGCCGTCAGAGCAATCGTTGCGGGCTCGATCGTGCCGAGCTCCCACTGCTGTGCGTCACCGAAGAGGTACACCCCCGGCCGCAACTCGGTGAGCACGCCGCCGTCGGCCGCGCGCGCACTCGGAGTTGACCCGCCGCTCACGACGGGGCACGGGATGCCCGCCGCACCGAGCGCGTCACGCGCCGTCGTGAGGGCCGCGGCTTCGTCGCCCGCCGCGGGTGTTGCCGCGCCCGAGCCGTACGAGTGCCCCGGAAACGTGAAGACGCCGTCAACGAGCAACCCGGCCTCGAGCGCGGCAGCCGCGACCTCGGCGGCACGCTCGGGCGCGATGCCGCTGCGGTGGTGGCCGCTATCGACTTCGACCGCGATGGCGAGTGGTGGCGCTTCGTCGGAGCCCGCGTGCACGGCCTTGGCGAGCATCCGCACGCCGTCAACCGAATCGGCGCCCACCCGCAGTCGCACCCGGCCAGCCAGCGAACGCAGTCGTGACGCGCGCGTGCCGACGGCCCACAACGGGTAGGCGATGAAGAGGTCGTCGACACCCGCTCCGGCAAACACCTCAGCCTCGCCAACCGTCGCGACCGTCAGCCCCACGGCGCCGTGAGCCAGCTGACGATGAGCGAGCTCGGGCGTCTTGTGGGTCTTCGCGTGCGGTCGTAGGGCAACCCCGAGTGCGCGGGCGTGTGACGCCATCGCGGCAAGGTTTGCCTCAAGCTGGGGCTCGTCGACGACGAGGTAGGGAGTGTCGCGCACTCCCCCATCATCGCGCCTCGTCACGCTCCGCCGTTCGCCATCTGTTTGCGCAACAGCTCGATGCGCAATTGCAGCTGCGCCACCGTCGCTTGGCCGACGGCGGGTCCACCGCACAGTCGACGTAGCTCGGCATGGATGTGACCATGCGGTTGACCCGTGAGCTTTGCGCGCAGACCGACCAGGCTGTTCAACAGCGTGCGCTGCTCTTTGAGCGAGCGATACATCGGCTGCACCGCGGGTGCGGCGCCGGCGGGTCGTTCGGCGGCACGACGCTGCTGTCGCTGGTGGCGCGCCTTGAGCACGTCGCGCACTTGATCGGGTTCGAGAATGCCGGGCAATCCGAGAAAGTCGAGCTCTTCGAGGCTGCCGACAGGAGACAGCGCCCCGAACTCGTCGCCGTCGTAGAGCACTTTCTCGAAGATCGCGCTCGACTCAAGCGCGAGGTAGGTGTACTCGGCGAGCTCGCTCTCGCTCGCTTTCTCGTCGCGTTCGGCCTCGGCGAGCAGCGAGTCATCGAGCAGTTCGTCGCTCGCGCGATCGAGTGCGTGATCGCGCTCACGCTCAAGTTCGCTCGCGAGGCGCTGAATCGCGGGAACACTCGGGATGAAGATCGATGCCGTCTCGCCGCGGCGTCGGGCACGCACGAAGCGCCCAATCGCCTGAGCGAAAAACAGCGGGGTGGATGCACTCGTGGCGTAGACCCCCACCGCGAGCCGCGGCACGTCAACGCCTTCCGAGACCATGCGCACCGCCACAAGCCAGCGCGACTCCGACTCCGCGAACGTCGCGATGCGGTCCGATGCGCCCGCTTCGTCGCTGAGCACGACGGTGGGCTCCTCGCCGGTGATGGAGGCGAGCAAGCCGGCATACGCGCGCGCCGTGGCTTGATCGGTCGCAATGACGAGGCCCCCCGCATCCGGAACCTGATGGCGCACTTCGGTCAGTCGCGTGTCGGCAGCACGCAGCACGCCGCTCATCCACTCACCACCCGGGTCAAGAGCGGTGCGCCAGGCCTGTGCCGTGATGTCGGCGGTGTCGGCCTGGCCAAGCACTGCCTCCATCTCGTCGCCCGAGGTCGTGCGCCAGCGCATGCGCCCCGCGTACGACAAAAACAACACCGGCCGAACAACGCCGTCGGTCAGGGCGCGGCCGTAGCCGTACTGGTAGTCGGTCTGTGAGATGCGAATGCCCTCGGCATCGGGCACGTAGGTCACGAACGGAATCGGTGCGGTGTCGCTGCGAAACGGTGTGCCGGTCAGAGAGAGTCGGCGGGTCGCGCCCTCGTAGGCCTCGCGAATCGCGTCACCCCAACTGAGCGCGTCGCCGCCGTGGTGCACTTCGTCGAGAATCACGAGCGTCGACGCCTGCTCGACGAGCACGCGGTGCACGAACGGCTGGGCCGCGACTTGCGCGTAGGTGACGGCGACGCCGTGGAACGCGCGCCCCACCATGCGCCCCGCATTGCGAAAGGCGGGGTCAAGCCGGATGCCCACGCGATGCGCGGCGTCGGCCCACTGCCTCTTCAGGTGCTCGGTGGGCGCCACAACGATGACGCGCTCGACGGTGCGACGGGCGAGCAACTCAGCGGCAAGCCTGAGCGCGAAGGTCGTCTTGCCAGCCCCCGGGGTCGCGGCCGCGAGAAAGTCACGCGGTTCGGTCTCGAAGTAGCGGTCAAGCGCTTCGGCTTGCCAGGCGCGCAAGCGGTCTGCCGTGCCGCGCGCGGCCCGCTCGGGGTACGAGGGTGAGAGGTTTTCCGCGGCAAAGGTGCCCACGTGCGGGGCGCGGCGGTAGGTCGGACTCACGAGACCTCGATGCTAGTCGAGTCGACCGACGCCGCCCTCCGGAACACTCCCTCGTCGCGGAGGAGCGCCCTTCAGCAGCGACGCCCGCTGCACGGTGCCTGAGCCAAAGCGCTCGGCGAGAGCATCGATGGCTCCTTCCGCTTCTCGCCACGGCTCATCGTCGTCCCAGAGCCCGTGAGCAACCGTGCCCGTCGGCAGCAGGGCGGATGCCCGCACCCCGATGAGCCGCAGCCCACGCCCGACCACGGGTGACGCGGCATAGAGCGCCCGGGCCTCGGTGGCAATGCGCTGCGCCACATCGGTCGGCTCGGGTAGAGTCTGCGACCGCGTGATCGTCTCGAAGTCGCCGAAGCGTAGCTTGATCGACAGCGTGCGCGCGACCCATCCCCCGGCGCGCAGCCGCTCAGCCACGCGCTCGGCGAGCCGCAGCAACTCTCGATCGATCACCGTCGGCTCGGCAACGTCACGTTCGAAAGTGACCTCGTGGCCGATCGTCTTTTCGGCGCGCTCGGGCGTCACCGTGCGAGGGTCGCGACCGTGGGCGAGCGCGTGCAGGTGCCCCGCCGCGGCCGGGCCGAGTGCGCGCGTGAGGGCGTCGAGGGGAGCATCCGCCACATCACCGATGGTGCGCAGCCCCAGCCGCTCGAGGCGCTGGGCCGACGCCGCGCCGACTCCCCACAGGGCGGTGATGGGTTGCGGGTGCAAGAACGCGAGGGTCTCGGCCTCGGGCACGATGAGCAGCCCGTCGGGTTTCGCGCGGCCCGAGGCGAGCTTGGCGACGAACTTCGTCGCGGCTGCGCCGACCGAGGCCACGAGTCCGGTCTCGGAGTGGATGCGCGCCCGCAACGCTGTGCCGATCGCAAACGGCGGGCCAAAGAGCGCTGTCGCACCCGAGACATCGAGAAACGCCTCGTCGATGCTCAACGGCTCAACGAGCGGCGTGACGTCGCCGAGAATCTGCATGACGGCGCGCGAGGCGGCCTGATAGCGCTCGTAGTGTGGCTCGAGCACGATCGCGTGGGGGCAGCGTCGGAGAGCGACCGCCATGGGCATGGCCGAGTTCACGCCATAACGGCGGGCCTCATACGTGGCCGCCGTCACGACCGAGCGGGCGCCACGGTGGCCGACGATCACGGGCTTGCCGCGCAGCTCGGGCCGGTCGAGCAGCTCGACGGAGGCAAAAAAGGCATCCATGTCGAGGTGCAGGATGCGCGCGCTCAGGTCATCGGTCGAGGTCTCGGTGACCTGCCGACCGCTGCCGTCTTGCTTGCTCATGCCGCGCGCCCCACGCGATCATCCTGGCACCGTGCTCTGACGGTGGCGGATGCGCGAGGGGCGCGCGGGCTACAGCAGGTCGAGTTCTACTTCTTGCGCGTGATGAGGCGCCAGAGCACGATCACAATAAGCGAGCCGCCGATCGCGAGCAGCCAGGTGCCGATGCTGAAGAACTCGTCGACTGAACCGAGGCCCAGGAGGCTACCGATCCAGCCACCGAGCAGGGCGCCGACGACGCCAAGGATCAGTGTTGAGAACCAGCCGCCGCCCTGCTTGCCCGGCAAGATTGCCTTTGCGATAGCGCCAGCAATGAGGCCGAGCAAAAGGAATCCGAAAAAGCCCATGTGCTTCCCCTTTCGTTAGTGGCGAGAATCGCGTCGTTGCGAAACCGCACCGTGAGCGTGGCAGAAGCAACGCCCACCCGAGAGTCAAGCAGATGTCCCCCGTTGGGGGTACATCTCAGATCGGCGGGATCACACTCTGCCATGAGTCGCCAGGGTCTGGCACTCTGGATGCATGCCTCAGCTTCACCCGTGGTCGCGCTATGTCGCGATTGGCGACTCGTTCACCGAAGGCATCGGCGACCCCGAGCCGCAAAGCCCTGGCGGCCACCGGGGTTGGGCCGACCGAGCGGCAGACGTGCTCGCCGAGCGCACCGACGACTTCGCGTACGCCAACCTCGCCATTCGCGGTCGCCTCTTGCAGCAGATCGCCGATGAGCAGGTGGATGCCGCGCTCGCGCTGCGCCCCGACCTCATCTCAATCTCGGGCGGCGGTAACGACATCATCCGCCCCGGTACTGACCCCGACAAAGTTGCTGAGCTCTTCGATGACACGATCGGCCGGTTGCGCTCGAACGGGGCCACGGTCGTGATGTTCAACGGCCCCGACATCGGCATGACGCCAGTGCTGCGCCGCATGCGCGGCAAGGTCGCCATCTACAACGAAAACCTGCGGTACGTCGCGGCGAAGCACGACGCGATTGTCGCTGACATGTGGTCGCTGCGGCAATTGCAAGATCCACAGATGTGGGCGCCCGATCGCCTGCACTTCTCACCCCTCGGGCACCACACGATCGCCATCGCCGTGCTGGACGCACTCGGCATCGACCACGAGCTCGAGCCACAGCATCCCGAACCGCTGTCTGCGGGATCGTGGCGCTCGGCGCGCGTCGATGACATTGGGTGGGCGCGGGAATACCTCGTGCCGTGGGTTGTGCGGCGCATCCGTCACCAGTCATCGGGAGACACGGTGCGGCCAAAGCGGCCAACGCTCTAGGGCACCGTGGGTTCGGCGGTTCAGCCGCCCACGAGTTGTTCGAAAGGCTGCATCAACTGCCACGAGAGCGGTGGGGCACTAATCGTGCCTTCCCACTGGAGGGGAATCGTCGTGCGCCGACCGCTGATCAGAATCACGAGGCTCGCAGGAGGCTGGTCTTCGCTCCCGACCACGAAGGGCGGGGTTTCGAGAATTGCGCGTGACGTCGCGTCGCCCCACACGACGACCGGCTCGCTCTCGCCCGTGACGAGCCGTGCCGAGTCTCCCCACGGTGTCGTGTAGGTCGCGACCGTGGTGCCGGGTTCCACGAGGGTGACGACGGAGAAATCGTCTGCCGCCGTCGTGACGAGAGCGGAGACGGCCGCGGCGACAGCCTCCTGATCGCTGAGCCCGAGCACCACTCCGACGACCTCTGTGGTCGAGTCGCCGATCGCGACCGTGCTGGCGAACAGTAGGTTGGCGCCGAATCCGTCGAGGGTGCCCGTCTTGATGCCCGTCACGCCGGCACGGCCAAGAGCAAGATTCGTCGTCTCGAACGTGCCGATGCCCGGAACGGTGACCGACGGCAAGGCTGCCGCAGTGGCAATGACCTCATTGCCGAGCGCGATGCGAGCAAGCTCGACGAGCTCTCGCGGGGTACCCGTGTTGGCGACAGAGAATCCGGCGGCGTCGCCGACGGTGATCGCGTCGAGCCCCCGAGCGCTGAGCCAAACCCGGGCCGCGTCGAGATAGCCGTCGATCGACCCAAAAGCCCACACGGCAAGAGTTTCTGCGTAGTTGTTCGCCGAGGGCACGATCATCAGCTGAATGACGTCGCGCTGGGTGACGACCGTACCTTGAGGGGCAGGAGCAACCGTGCCGTTCATCGCACGGTAGCGAGCCGGAAGCGCACTATCGGCTGCCGTGAGTGTGATGGCGGCGCCGGATGCTCCCTCATCGATCGGGTAGGCATCAAGCACCACGAGCGCCGTGATGACCTTCGTGATCGAGGCCAATACTCGTGGGCGGTCGAGGTCGCGCGCTGCAAAGATCTGTTCGCCGTCGGCCGCGGCAATCGCCGCGCCTCCACCACCCGGAACGGTCACAGTGCCAGACGGGTTCGTGACGGAGGGAATGGTGGTGGTGACCGCGTTGACGGGGGCAACGGGTGCAAGCCCCGCGACGATCGAGTACGCCAATGTGGCGGTCGCGAGTGACACGACGGTGGCCGCGGCGATCGCCCGCCGGCGCGCGGCCGACGCAGTGCGGCTCATGCCGAATCGCGCCAGACGATCTCGGTCGCGAGCAGTGCGCCGTTCGATTCGAGCGAGCCCGTGCGCACTTGCTCGAGCACGAGTTCGGCGGCTCGCGCACCGAGCTGGCCAGCAGGCTGCCGCACCGTCGACAGGGCTGGTCGCGCGCGGACCGCCCATGAACTGTCGTCAAAGCCAACAACGCCCACATCTCCGGGGACGGTGCGCCCTGCGGTACGCAACGTCTCGAGGGCACCGGCGGCGATCGCGTCAGACGCGGCAAACACGCCGTCGATGTCGGGATCCATGGCGAGCAACTCGGCCATTCCCGCGACGCCCGCTGCGTAGGTGTAAAAGCGCTGTCGGGCAACGAGGGTTTCGTCGAAGTCTGCGCCCATGGCCTCACGGAATCCGGCGAGGCGGTCACGGCCCGAGTCGCGGTCGAGACCCGCGGCGATCATACCGATGCGTCGTCGCCCTGTGCCGCGCAATCGCTCGGTGATCTGTCGGGCTGCTCCGCGGTTGTCGATGCCCACCCACGGAAGCTGGGGCTGGTTGTCGGGGCGACCGACCATGACGGCCGGAAGACGCAAATCAGCGATTGCCTGCGAAATCGGATCATCCTCGCGCGCCGAAACAATGATGGCACCGTCGACAAAGCCGCCGCCGAGGTAGCCCGTCACTCGCTGCGAGTCGCGCTCGGTGTCGATGATCAGCGAGACGAGTTGGTAGTCGGCAGCCGAGAGTGCGGCGTTGGCGCCGAGCAGAATTGCGCCGATGTTGGGGTCATCGATGAAGACCGAGTCTGGCTCGTGAACGATCAGCGCGATGGCGCCCGATGACTGTTTGGCAAGGTTGCGGGCCGCGGTGTTGCGCACATAGCCGACCTTGGCGATGGCCGTTTCAATGGCTTCGCGCGCCGCGGCTGAAACGTAGGGCTCTCCATTGAGAACGCGCGAGACGGTGCCTCGAGAGACGCCCGCTTCGGCGGCGACGTCGAAAATCGTCGCGCGCTTGTGACGGCTCACCGAATCAGACACGCGCTCAGTGTAGCCACGCACCGGCCACGCATTCGCGACCCGGATTTGCTCGGGGTGTTGACACGCGCCGCCGAGCGTGCGTACTCTGTGAGCGCTCACAGAAAACCAACGCTCTGCTCACGTCGCACAATCCTGTGCACGCTCCCAGACCAGGTGGCCCGAGCAACAACGATGTTGACCTCGCCTTCGAAAGGACGGCCTGTGACCACTCCCCTGACCCTCAGCCACGAGCAGCCGCTCGTGCCGGGATGGGCCACGGGCACAATCACGCTGGGCTGCGACTACAACCCCGAGCAGTGGGACGAATCGGTCTGGCTCGACGACATCGCGCTCATGCGCGAACTGGGCGTCGACATCGTTGCGATCAACATCTTCGGCTGGGCGCAACTGCAACCGCAGCCCGGTCCTTTCGACTTCAGCCGCCTCGACCGCATTCTGTCGATGCTGCACGAGGCGGGCATCCGCGTGAACCTGGGCACGGGAACGTCGTCGCCGCCCCCGTGGCTCGCGCGTGTGCATCCCGAAACACTGCCCCAGGCGGCGGACGGCACGATCGCGTGGCCGGGCGGTCGGCAAGCGTGGTGCCCGAGTTCGGCGGTGTTTCGACAGAAGGCCATCGAGCTCGTCACGGCCATGGCCGAGCGCTACGGCGATCACCCCGCCCTCGCCCTGTGGCACGTCTCGAACGAGTTGGGCTGCCACAACGCGCACTGCTACTGCGACTCGTCGGCCCGTGCGTTCCGCACGTGGTTGCGCGCTCGCTATGGAACGCTCGACGAGCTCAATGCTGCGTGGGGCACCGCGTTCTGGAGCCAGCGGTATGGCACGTGGGAAGACATTGTGCCGCCGCGCACGACGCGCTCAGCGGGTAACCCCGCTCAGCTACTCGACTTCAAGCGATTCTCGTCCGACGAATTGCTCGACTACTACCGTGCCGAGGCTGCGGTGCTGCGTGAGCACTCGAGCGTTCCTGTAACGACCAACCTTATGGTGACCGCACACATTCAGACTCAGGACTACTTCTCGTGGGCGCCCGAACTCGACCTCATCGCCAACGACCACTACCTCGACCACCGCCTCGCCGACCCGATCGCCGAGCTGGCCTTCAGCGCTGACCTCACGCGGGGGCTGGCCGCCGGCCGTCCGTGGATGGTCATGGAGACATCGACCAGTGCCGTCAGTTGGCAGCCGGTGAACCATGCCAAGCGCGAGGGCGAACTCGTGCGCACGGTGCTCGGCCACGTCGCACGCGGCGCCGACTCCATCTGCTTCTTCCAGTGGCGCGCATCGCGCAGCGGCGCAGAGAAGTTCCACTCGGCACTCCTCCCCCACAGCGGCACGGCCGGTCAGGGGTGGGCGCAGAGTGTTGAGCTCTCGAGCCTGCTCGACCGACTCGCGCCCGTTGTGGGCTCGACGGTGCACGCTCGCGCCGCGCTTATATTTTCGTGGGAAGCCTGGTGGGCCACAGAGGGCGACTCGCAGCCGAGCAGCCTCATGCGCTACCTGCCCGAGGCCCACCGCTACCACCGCGCACTGCGCGCCCTCGGCATCACGGTCGACGTGGTCGCGCCCGGCGCTGATGTGTCTGACTATGACCTCGTCATTGCGCCGACGCTGTACACCGTGACGGATGCCGCGTCCACGGCAATCGCCAACGCCGCCGCCGCGGGCGCGACGGTGCTCATCACCCCTTTCACGGGAATCGTTGACGAGCGCGACGCCGTGATTGCCGGTGGATACCCGGGAGCCTTCCGCGACCTGCTCGGACTCACCATCGACGAGTTCCGTCCGCTCGCGGCCGGTGCCACGGTCACGCTCTCGAGCGGAGCCCACGGCAGCATCTGGAGCGACGCCGTGCGCGTGGCCGATGCCGAGGTCGTCGCGACGTTTGAGGACGGCCCCGCGTCAGCATCCCCCGCCATCACTCGGCGCTCTGTCGGCGCCGGAGCCGCGTGGTATGTATCAACGGTGCTCGACGACGACGGTCTTCGCGCGCTCGTGCGCAAACTCGCCGCTGAGGCCGGTGTGCCGATGGTCGAGGTCGGCGATGACGTCGATGTCGTGACGAGGCGAACAGGCACCGAGACGTTCACCTTTGTCATCAACCACCGCTCCGTGCCGATCGCGGTACCGTACGCGGGTCTTGACCTCGTAACGGGTGAGACGGTATCCGACGCCACGCCGCTGCCAGCGGGTGCCGTGCGCGTTGTCATGTCAGAGAGGAGCGATCGTGGCGCGTGACACTGTAGTCAAGGCCTCGAAGGGTGTTCGTCATCGGGGGGCGCTCGCCGTCTTCTTGTTGCCGTTCAGCGTTCTGTTCGTGATGTTCTACCTGATTCCGGTGCTCTACGCGGTCTACCAGTCCCTGCTCACGGTCGAGCGGGAGGGCACATTCGGGCCTGCGGTGCAGGTCTTTGGCGGCCTGACGCAGTACATCGCAGTGTTCCAAAATGAACCCTTCTGGGCATCCATTGGTCGCGTTCTGCTCTTCGGTGTCGTTCAGGTGCCGGTCATGCTCGGGTTCGCCTTGGTGCTCGCGCTGTTGCTCGATTCACCGCTCGTTCGGGGTTCGAAGTTCTTCCGACTCGCGTTCTTCGCCCCATATGCGGTGCCGAGCGTCATCGCCGCGATCATGTGGGGATTTCTCTACTCGCCCAACCTCTCGCCCTTCACCGCGGTGACGTCGAACGTCGACTTCTTGTCGGCAGACACTGTTCTCTGGTCGATCGCGAACGTCGTGACATGGGTCTACGTGGGCTACAACATGCTCATCATCTATTCGGCTCTGCTGTCGATTCCGCAAGAGATCTATGAAGCGGCCCGCATTGACGGAGCCGGTCAACTTCGCATTGCCTGGTCAATCAAGATTCCCCTCGTAATTCCGGCACTCGTGCTGACGGGCATCTTCTCAATCATCGGCACACTTCAGTTGCTCACCGAGCCTCAGGTGTTTCAGAGCTTCTCGAACGCGGTCACGAGCGTGTTCACGCCGAACCTGACGATC
>JBJOPU010000008.1:0-14644 GCA_046050505.1 Actinomycetota bacterium | reverse complement strand
TGGAGGCAAACGGTTTCGTGCGCTCTTCTGCTACTGGGGTTGGCATGCCGTCGCCGGCACCGTGCGCAGTGAGGATCTCTTGGCCGAACTCGATGAGCATCCCGACCTGACGAGCGTCATTGAAGCAGCTGCCGCGCTCGAGATCTTCCACGCCGCTGCCCTCGTTCACGACGACATCATGGACAACTCCGACACACGACGCGGGATGCCCGCAGCGCATCGACGGTTCGAAGGCGACCATGCGCGGCGCGAGTGGGTCGGCAACGCCGCCACGTACGGAACCTCCACCGCATTGCTCTTGGGCGATCTGCTCCTGGGTTGGAGCGACGAGCTTCTCGACACGGGGCTCGCTCGCCTGGCCGACAGGCACAGCGCGCGCGCCGCACGCGCTGAGTTTCAGACCATGCGCACCGAGGTCACGGTGGGCCAATACCTCGACATTCTCGAAGAGGTCGCGTGGCGCGACGCTGATGAAGCCGACCTGTTGGCGCGGGCTCACCGTGTCGTGACCTTCAAGTCAGCGAAGTACTCGATCGAGGCTCCCCTAGCCCTCGGGGCGCTGATGGCCGGTGGCAGCCTCGAACAGGTCTCGGCGCTCCGGGCGTTTGGACTTCCCTTGGGCGTTGCGTTTCAGTTGCGTGACGACTTGCTCGGCGTCTTCGGAGATCCCGCTGTCACCGGCAAGCCGGCTGGCGACGACCTGCGCGAGGGAAAACGCACCGTCATCATCGCGCTGGCGCGCGCGGCTTTGCCTGCGGGTGCGGTGCGGCTCATCGACGAGCTGCTCGGCGACCCCCAGCTGACCGAGCACCAAATTGCGACATTGCAAGCGACCATTCGTGAAAGCGGCGCCGTCGAAACCACAGAACGCATCATCGAGCGATCGGTGAGTGACGCACTCGCCGCGCTGGAAGATGCCCCCTTGAGCCGCTCAGCACGCGCCGAGCTCATCGGCCTCAGCGACCTCGTCACTCGGCGCGCGCACTAGCGCGCGATGATTCCCCGCCACCCGAGCGTGTCGAGAGGGCTGTGAGCTAGAACGCCAAGGCTTGCGCGACCCGGCGCACCTCGGCCTTGCGGCCAGCGCGCAATGCCGCGATCGGCGACGTACCGAGCATGTCGTTGACCTGGAGCATCCACTGCATCGCTTCGTCGTCGCTAAACCCGTCATCAGCAAGCAACACGAGCGTGCCGCGGAGGTCTTTGAGGGGCTCCCCCTCATGGACAAACTCTTCGGGAACGACGAGCACCTTGTCGCGACGAACCGCCAACAAGTGACGATCTTCAATAAGTCGATGCACTTTGCCGGGGCTGAGGTGAAGGGCCTCGACGAGATCAGGAACGGTCAACCACCGAGTGGATTCTGCGGACACGACTCAAGCGTGCCATGACTCGGGCGGCGTGTGCGCCTCAGGGAATTGTTACGAACAAGTAAACTGGTGCAACATCTTCCCCATTGGTAGACGTGCGTTATAGCCTGTATCACGGGGAAGGTGCATTCACTGGCGCGACGAAACGCGCACCAAGGCATCACGAAGGGCCGGAGGCGATGACGGACACGGATCACGCAGTCGGAAGTGCGTCCGCCGCGCTCCGCATGTCGACCGGCGACGAGCGGGCACGGTCCGTGTTTGCGGGCCTTACGCCGAACCCCACCATCGTCGACACCACTCGAGGCCGTCGATCATCGACGGATGCCCCCAGCGCCTTTGCGCGTCGGGCTCGCTCGTCGGCCTTCACCGCCGTTCCCGTTGTTCTGACCGGGGCAATCGCTTTGGGCCTGGGACTCACGGGTCCCGTTGATCCTGCCTACGCACGCAAGCCGCTTCCGCCCAAGCCCGAGCAAGCGCCGTCTCCCCTCGGCTTGCGCACCGCGCTGTCGCAACTGGGCACTGCGCTGCTTCCCGGTGGACTCGCGACGCAGGCCGTTGCGACGCACGCTGCCCCCGCCGTGTACACCGTGACGACCGGAGACACTGTCAGCAGCATCGCGGCACGATTCGGACTCTCAACGGCATCGATCCTCGCGCTCAACGGACTGTCGTGGAAGTCGACAATCTTCGCCGGGCAGGCTCTCGCCCTCACGAACGCGCCGGTCAAGACCACGGGCACCCCGGCCCCGTCATCGACGGCAGGACGCTATGTCATCGAGAAGGGTGACACCATTTCGAGCCTCGCAGCGGGGTTTGGAGTCAGCGCGCAGTCTCTACTGGATGAGAACGGGCTGTCGTGGTCGAGCATCATCTATCCAGGTCAGACGATCATCATTCCTGGTCGCGTCGCCGACGCGCATCCCGTGCCCGCACCCCCCGTTGGCCACAACGCCGATGTGCCCGTTCTCCCGCGGGGAGCAGTGGCGCTCGAGGGAGATGACGACACCCTGGCGGACACTGCGTCGCGTGCGGCGGCCGTGTCGACGATGGCCATCACGCAACGGCCGACACTGCCCTCTGCAACTCGCGCGAGCTCGGGCAGCTCAACCGAGGGTTCACCGTCGGCGCCGCCGAGCGGGGGAACGGTCACTCCCCTGACGGCGGAGATGCGCGGCAACGCGGCCACTATCATCGCCGTCGGGCGCGAACTGGGCGTACCCGAGTACGGAATCGTCATCGCTCTTGCCACCGCGATGCAAGAGTCGTCGTTGCGCAACCTCTCGTGGGGCGACCGTGATTCGGTTGGTCTCTTCCAGCAGCGGCCCACCTCAGGCTGGGGTACCGCCGCCGAGCTGCAGATACCCCGTCACGCCGCCACACTCTTTTATGTGGGGCGATCGGGATACACACGGGGCCTCCTCGACATTGCCGGCTGGCAGAACATGACGCTCACGCGCGCCGCTCAGGCCGTGCAGATTTCTGCTTACCCTGACGCCTACGCAAAGTGGGAGACCAGTGCGTGGGCGTGGTACTTCGACCTGACCTGATGAAGGCCCTGTGCTCGCGCGTGGCACCCAGTTCGCCCCATCGCCGCGACCTAGACTGACCCGGTGAGCTCCTCGACGACCGATCCCCTTATCGGCCGCCTGATCGACGGTCGATACCAGGTTCGCTCTCGCATCGCCCGCGGCGGCATGGCTACGGTCTATCTCGCGACTGACCAGCGTCTTGACCGCCTCGTCGCGGTGAAGATCATGCACGGTCACCTTGCCGACGACAGTCAATTCAAAGAGCGCTTCATTCAAGAGGCGCGCTCGGCCGCACGCTTGGCCCACCCCAATGTCGTCAACGTCTTTGATCAGGGTCAGGATGCCGAATCGGCCTACCTTGTCATGGAGTATCTGCCGGGCATCACGTTGCGCGAGCTCTTGCAGGAGTACGGCGCGCTCACGCCCGAGCAAACCATGGACATCACAGAGGCTGTCCTCGGCGGACTCGCTGCCGCGCACAAAGCGGGAATCGTGCACCGCGACCTCAAGCCCGAAAACGTGCTCCTCGCCGACGATGGCCGTATCAAGATCGGCGACTTTGGACTCGCGCGGGCCGCAAGCGCCAACACGGCGACAGGCCAGGCCCTCCTGGGCACGATCGCCTATCTCTCACCCGAACTCGTCACTCGGGGCATTGCTGACACGCGCAGCGACATCTACGCCGTCGGAATCATGATGTTCGAAATGCTCACGGGTGAACAGCCATTCAAGGGCGAGCAGCCCATGCAAATTGCGTACCAGCACGCCAACGATTCCGTGCCGGCCCCGAGCGAGTTCAACCCGCGCGTTCCCGCCGAGTGGGACGAACTCGTTCTCTGGGCGACCGCCCGTGATCCGCACGACCGCCCCGCGGATGCCCGCGCCCTGCTCGACCAGGTAACCGAGACCGGCCGCTCGCTCCAGACGGCCCTGCCGGCCACGGCAACGCAACGTACGGCCTTGCTCACCTCGCCCATCCCCACGGCTCCCCCGACGGACGAGACGCAGGTGCTCGGCACGCGGGGCAGTGTGGATGACGCCGATCGCTCGTCGGCGACCGCCGAGCTCACCAGTCGCGGCCCCGCGAGTCGGCGACGCGGCTGGATTCTCTTTGCTGCGGTTCTCGCCCTCGCGGGTCTGGCTGCCGGAATCGGGTGGTACTTCAGCGTCGGGCCAGGCGGACGAGTCATGATCGCCGACGTGCGGGGTGACACTGTGGAGGCCGCGCGACTGATTCTGGACGACCAGGGCGTCATCGTGGCTGAGGCCGTGGCCGAGGCGTACGACCTTGACGTGGCGGCGGGCCTCGTGGCCGGCACAGATCCGGCCGCGGGTGAGTTCATCGATCGTGACGCCACCGTGACGATCATCGTGTCGCTCGGCCCTGAGCCCACGACCGTGCCCACCGTCATTGGTCTCCCCGAAGCCGACGCGCGTATCGCCCTCACCGACGCGGGCTTTGAGGTTGGCAAAGCGATCGCGCAGTTCGATCCCGATGTCGCGGAGGGTTCGGTCATTGCCGTGATCGGCGCTGACGAGCAGGCTCTCGCGGCAGGCGCCGCCTCGTTCAAGGGCACCCCCGTGCAGCTGTTGGTGTCGGTCGGTCCGATTCCCGCCGTTCGAGGGCTCACCGTCGAAGCGGCACAAGACGCCTTGAGCGCTCGCAACTTGACCGGAATCGTCGGCGGCGAGTCAGAATTCGACAACGATGTACCTCTCGGCAACGTCTTGCGCGTCGAGCGCACGAGCGAGTCTCCCGTTCGACCCGGTAGCACCCTCACGATCATCGTTTCGCGCGGGCCCGACCTCGTCGAGGTGCCCAACGTCGTCGGGAAATCGATCAACGAGGCCGTCGAGATTCTTGAGGCCGCGGGGTTCAGCGTGACGCTCGACACCAACGTGCCACCGGGGCTTCGCGACTCACCACTCGCCGCCGTTCAAGCGACGAGCCCCGCCGGCGGCGAACGGATCCTGCGACGCAGCGACGTAACCGTCGTCGCGAACTACTAGCTGCGGCCGAGCTCTTCTGCCACGAGGAAGGCGAGCTCGAGCGACTGCATGTGGTTGAGACGCGGGTCGCAGAGCGACTCATAGCGCGTAGCGAGCGTCTCTTCATCGATGTGCTCTGAGCCGCCCAAGCACTCGGTCACGTCATCACCGGTGAGCTCGACGTGAATGCCGCCCGGGTGGGTGCCGACGGCACGGTGCGATTCGAAGAATCCCTTGACCTCGTCGACGACATCGTCGAAGCGACGCGTCTTGTAGCCGTTGGGAGTCGTCAGACCGTTGCCGTGCATCGGATCGCACACCCACAACGGCGTCGCGTCGAGGCGCGTGATGGCGTCGAGGAGCGGCGGGAGGGCATCCCGAATCGTCCCTGCGCCCATGCGCGTGATGAAGGTCAACCGACCCGGCTCGCGCTCGGGGTCGAGCACGTCGATGAGACGCTCCATCGTTTCGGGCGTCGTCGACGGGCCGAGCTTGACACCGATGGGGTTGCGAATGCGCTTGAAGAAGTCAACGTGGGCGCCGTCCAGTTCGCGCGTGCGTTCGCCTATCCAGAGGAAGTGCGCGCTCGTGTTGTACGGCGTGCCCGTGCGGGAGTCGATGCGTGTCATGGGTCGCTCGTAGTCCATGAGCAAACCCTCGTGGCTCGAGTAGAACTCGACGCGCTTGAGCTCATCAAAGTCGGCGCCGGCCGCTTCCATGAACTTGACGGCACGGTCGATTTCTTTCGCGAGCCCATCGTAGCGCTGGTTGGCGGGGTTGGCCGCGAAGCCCTTGTTCCAGCTGTGCACCATGCGCAGGTCGGCGAATCCACCTTGCGTGAAGGCGCGGATGAGATTCAGCGTCGACGCGCTCGTGTGGTAGCCCTTGATGAGGCGCGAGGGGTCGGCCTGGCGCGACTCGGGAGTGAAGTCGTAGCCATTGACAATGTCGCCGCGGTAGGCCGGCAGAGTGACATCGCCGCGGGTCTCGGTGTCGCTCGAGCGGGGCTTGGCGAACTGGCCCGCCATGCGCCCCATCTTGATGACCGGCATCGACGCGCCGTACGTGAGCACGACGGCCATCTGCAAGATGGTCTTGACGCGATTGCGAATCTGGTCGGCGGTCGCCCCGGCGAAGGTCTCGGCACAGTCGCCGCCTTGCAGCAAGAACGCCTCCCCGCGCGCAGCACGCGCCAAGCGGTCACGCAGCATGTCGACTTCACCGGCGAAGACCAGCGGCGGCATCGAGGCGAGCTCGGCCGACGCAGCCGCAACGGCGGCAGAGTCAGGCCACTGCGGTTGCTGCTTGATCGGCAGCGTGCGCCAGTGATCGAGGCCAGCGACGACAGCTGGGTCAGCGTGCACGATGGTTTCGAACGGGTCGACCACGAGAGAAACGTCCTTACAGAGCGGGCAAGTCACGGATGCTCGGCGCATCGGCGCCGCGACGTTTCAGCTTATCGGGCGTTGGCGGGGCGTTTGTCTTTCACCGTCGTCGCGTAGACGTCGAGGTACTCCTGACCGCTGAGCAGACTAAGTTCGTACATGATTTCGTCGGTGATTGATCTCAAGACGAAACGGTCGCTCTCGAGCCCCTGGAAGCGACTGAAGTCGAGTGGTGTGCCGAACACGATTCCCGGGCGCACGACCTTCGGCAACTTCGAACCGATCGGCATGACTTTTTCAGTGTCGATCATCGCCACGGGAACAACGGGAGCGCCCGACTCGAGAATCATGCGAGCCACGCCGGTGCGGCCGCGGTACATGATGCCATCAGGGCTACGCGTTCCTTCGGGATAGATACCGAGCGCAAAGCCCTCCGAGAGAACCTTGAGGCCCGTGTTAAGCGATGCCTCGCTCGCCTTGCCGCCTGAGCGGTCAATGGGAAGCTGGCCACTCGCTTCGAAGAACATCTTGATGAGCCAGCCCTTGAAGCCCCTGCCCGTGAAGTAATCGCTCTTCGCGAGAAAGACGACGCGACGGTCAAGCACGAGCGGAAGAAAAACCGAGTCGGTGAACGACAAGTGATTGCTCGCGAGGATGACGGCTCCGGTGCGCGGAACGTTCTCGACGCCCCGCACGTAGGGGCGGAATGCGGTGAGCAGAATCGGCCCGATCACCAGGTTCTTCATGAGCCAGTAGAACACCGGAGGTTCCCTTCGTCAGCAGCGCGGTTCAGCCTAACTGGTGAGCAGAGCATCCGCTCGGGCGAAGAATGAGAACGTCTACGTCGTCGCGTGAATGCGCGCGAGGTCGGCGGCCCCGACCACTCCCGCGTCGTTGACCAATTGAGCGACGACAAACTGGGGCTCGGGGTGGTAGCCACGCGCTGGCAAATGAGCGAGATACGACTCGCGAATAGGGTCAAGCAACCGGTCTCCGGCAACCGACACGCCCCCACCGAATACAAACATTTCGGGATCCAGCACGGCGCTCAAGCTCGCGCACGCCTGGCCCAGCCATGTTCCCAGTTGCCGCAACGCGTGAAGTGCTCCGGCATCTTCATCGACGAGGAGACGAGCAAGGATGTCGCCGGTGAGGCCACCCGCACGCTCTCTTTCGACCGACAGTTGAAGCCCGATACCGCCCGCATCGGCGATTTCGTTCGCCATCCGCAGGAGTGCTCGTCCCGAGCCGTACTGCTCGATGCACCCGCGGGCGCCACAGCCACACGGCAGACCATCAGGGACCACACGAAGGTGCCCCAGTTCACCGGCCGTACCGAAGCCACCACGCAAGAGTCGATTTCCGGTGACGATCGCTCCTCCGACGCCGGTGCCGATCGTGAGCATCGTCATGTCATGCACGTCGCGCGCGACGCCGAATCGAAACTCTGCCCAGCCGGCGGCGTTCGCATCGTTGTCAATCGTGACATCGAGATCGAGACGTTCCCGCAACCGATCACGAAAGGGCTCGTTGCGCCAATTGATGTTGGGGGCGTAGTAGACGGTCGATTGATCGGCGTCGATGAAACCGGCTGCTGCTACTCCCGCAGCAATCACGTTCTGGCCGTCGCTCAACTGCTCGATCATCCGCACAACCAGGTCGGTAATGGCGGCAGGATCGCCAGCCGGTGTGGGTTCACGGAGCTCAGAGACGATCTCTCCGTCGTCGCTCACGAGGGCTCCGGCGATCTTGGTACCGCCGATGTCAATTCCGATGGAGTGCACGAGGATCGAGTCTAGTAATGCCCGACACTCACCACCCGTTGTCAGACGCGGCGCGACTAGAGTGGGTGAACCATCCGCCCGTCCGGTACCAAAGGAGTTGCCGTGAAAGAGTTCTACGTCCCGGCCGTCGTCACGCCCGACCCCGACGCGAACGCGAGTGACCTGCTCGTTGACCGTGTTCGTCAGACGCCGAACGGCGCCCTGTTCTCGCTCCCGACCGCTGACGGTGGGTGGTCGGACCTCACGGCCGCTGAGTTCCACCGCCAAGTGAAAGCGCTCGCTAAAGGCTTCATTGCCGCGGGCGTGAAGCCCGGCGAGAAGATCGGCTTCATGTGCAAGACCCGCTATGAGTGGACGCTTGTTGACTTCGCCACGTGGTTTGCGGGCGCCGTTCTCGTGCCGATCTACGAGACCAGCTCGCCCAGCCAGGTGCAGTACATCCTCGAAGACTCCGAAGCAAACCACATGATCCTCGAGACCGCGGACCACTTCTCGCGCTTTGACGAGGTGGCAAGCGAGCTTCCGAAGATCGGCCACGTGTGGCAAATGCACCTGGGAGACCTCGAGAAGCTCGCCTCGACCGGAGACGGTGTCACCGACGACGAGCTCGAGACGCGACGCACGATGGCGAAGGGCAGCGATCTCGCAACGCTCATCTACACCTCCGGCTCGACCGGCGTGCCGAAGGGATGCATCCTCACGCACTCGAATTTCGTCGAACTGTGCCGCAACGCCGCGGTCTCGATGAGCCAGGTCGTCAACCCGCAGTCGTCCACGCTGCTCTTCATTACGACGGCGCACATTTTCGCGCGCTTCATTTCGGTGCTGGGCGTTCACGGCGGCGTCAAGATCGGACACCAGGCCGACACCAAGCAACTTCTCCCGTCGCTCGGGTCGTTTAAGCCCACCTTCTTGCTTGCCGTGCCTCGCGTTTTCGAGAAGGTCTACAACTCGGCCGAGCAAAAGGCTGAGGCCGGTGGAAAAGGCAAGATCTTCCGCAAGGCAGCTGACGTTGCGATTGCGCACTCAAAGGCACTTGACGCGGGTAGCGTTCCGCTCGGCCTTAAGGTCCAGTTCGCACTGTTCGACCGGCTGGTATACAGCAAGCTTCGCGCGGCAATGGGTGGCCGTGTGGTCTACGCCGTCTCGGGTTCCGCTCCCCTGGGTTTGCGGTTGGCACACTTCTTCCGCAGCCTCGACATTCGGATTCTCGAAGGGTACGGACTCACGGAGACCACGGCTCCGGCCACCATCAACCTCGTCGACAAGTTCAAGATTGGTACAACGGGGCCCGCACTTCCGGGCGTCGGCCTGAAGATTGCCGAAGACGGCGAGATTCTCATCAAGGGAATCAACATCTTCGCTGGCTACTGGAAGAAGCCTGAAGCGACCGCAGAGGTCATGGAGGGCGAGTGGTTCCGGTCGGGTGACATCGGCACGCTCGATGAGGATGGATTCCTCACCATCACCGGGCGCAAGAAAGAGATCATCGTCACGGCGGGTGGCAAGAACGTCGCGCCGGCCGGCCTCGAAGACCCGATTCGTGCGAACCCGATCATCGGACAAGTGGTCGTCGTCGGTGACCAGAAGCCCTTCGTCTCGGCTCTCGTGACCCTGGACTCGGAGATGCTTCCCGTCTGGCTCAACAACAACGAACTCGATGCCGCGATGTCACTGACCGAAGCGGCGCAGCACCCGAAGGTGCTCGCCGAGGTGCAGCGCGCGATCGACGCGGCGAATAGCCGAGTCTCGCGTGCCGAATCCATCCGCAAGTTCACGGTGCTCGCAACGGAGTTCACGGAGGCAAGCGGACACCTCACGCCGAAGATGAGCATCAAGCGCCACGTGATCACGAAAGACTTCGCGGACGTGATCGAAGGCATGTACAGCGGAGCCCCCGAGACCCAGGGCATCTCACTGCAGTAGTCGCGCACACGCTGCGCACCGCGAACCGGGCATCGAGGTCACTGCGACCTCGATGCCCGGTTCTGCGTTATGGGCGCGCGAACCAGTCGGCTTGCCGCACAGCGCGCATTGCCTCGCGCTTGATGTCAGGGTCGAGGCCCTCGATGTAGAGACGGCCGTCAAGGTGGTCACACTCGTGTTGCAAAGCTTGCGCGAGAAGCCCGTCGCCGCTGAGCTCGACGGGGTTGCTGTTGAGGTCAATGCCGACGACGCGTGCCCACGGGTGCCGACGTCGTTCGAACCCGAAGCCCGGAACGCTCAGACACCCCTCCTCGACGAGTTCGGCCTCCCCGCGCACCTCGACGAGCTCGGGATTCAACACATAGCCCACAACGCCGTCGACGTTGTAGCTGAAGGCGCGCAGCGACACGCCAATCTGGGGCGCGGCAACCCCTGCTCGGCCGGGCACGGCGACCGTATCGAGCAAGTCGGCAACCACAGCGTGCACCGCCGCATCGATGCGTCGAATCGGGTCTGCAGCGCTCCGAAGTACGGGGTCGCCGAACAAGCGGATAGGTCGAACGGTCATGAACCCGATCAGACTCCGCGACGAACAGGCATGCCCTGTGCGATCAGTGCGGCGAGCTCACGAGCGGCGTGTCGCGTCAGCGGGCGCAGCTCTTTCCACGAGATGACCGAGCCGGCCGCCAAGAGGTCGTCATAGGGAATACGCACGATCTCACGAACACGAGACGCAAAGTGCGCCTCGATCTCTTCGAGTTTGACCAGGTTCGTGCCCTGAGTCGCGGTATTGATGGCGACGATCGACTCACGCACCAAGTCGCCATACCCGTTTGCTTCAAGCCACGTGAGTGTTTCTGAGGCGAGCCGCGCTTCGTCGACGCTGCCGCCCGAGACGATGACGAGAGCATCCGCCCGCTGAAGCGTTGCCCGCATCACCGAGTGCACGATGCCCGTGCCGCAGTCGGTCAAGACCACCGAGTAGTAGCGCGCGGCCAAATCAGCGACCACGTTGTAGTCGTTCTCGTCGAAAGCTTCTGAAAGCATCGGATCGGTGTCCGACGCAAGAATGTCGAGTCGAGTCTCGTCGCGCGATACGAGCGTCGAAAAATCGGTGAAGCCTTGGATGCTCGGCGCACGATTGACGACATCGCGAACTGTCGCGCGCGTCTGTCGGGCGACCCGCTCAGACAGGGTTCCACGGTCGGGGTTGGCATCAATCGCGATGACCCGGTCGTCGCGCACAGAGGCAAGTGCCATACCCAAGAGCGTGGTGATCGTGGTCTTGCCCACGCCTCCCTTGCGCGTCAACACGGGCACAAAACGAGCGCCCCCCTCGAACTTGGTTGCAATGCGTGCGTCGAGCTCTTTGCGGGCGCGGACGCGAGGCGAGTCACCCAGATTGACCAGATGAAACGAGATCGTGTACACGAACGCGGGCCACAGACCCTCAGGGGCCGTGCGAGACCGACGTCGCGGTTCGATCAGTCGGTCGGCCGTCAGCATCGCCGCAGACTCGGGCCCTTGGTTCACCCCATCGAGCATGTCGCGGCGCGTGTAGACGCCCTCGGCAACAGGGAGCGGTGGCACGTCGGGCTCGGGCTCAACCTCAGGGGTCGTCACGACAGCGTGGAGGTCATCGTCGGCCAGTGAAATGACCGTCGTTCCTGAGTCGTGAACCTGAACGATCGCCGGATCGACGCCGAACTCGACCAGTGCGACAGCCTGCTCGTCTTCTGGACGCTCATGAACGGGTGCCGGGAGCTGAACATTGAACGTCAAGCTCTCGGGAAGGTCAGCAGCTACGTCGGGATCTGACGTGGGCTCAACACCGTCAGAAACGGTCGCAGCCGCGGTCGACGCAGGGGCGACCTTGGTTCGGACACGTTTTTCAGCCACAGGAGCAACTCTCTTCGGATCGACAGACTGACCATTCTAGCCGTGCCGCCGGTCCGCCAACTCGGAAGACGCCGAGCGCCGGTGGCGACCTAGGCGATCACAATGAGCAAGTCACCGGCTTCACACTGCTGCGTCGCAGGAATCGCGCGACGTTGCACGACGCCCGCGACCGGCGTGGTGATCGCGGCCTCCATCTTCATCGCCTCAATCGTGGCGACCGCCTGGCCAGCCTCGACGCGGTCGCCCTCGTCGACGTGCAGCGTCACGACGCCCATGAACGGAGCCGCGATGTGCCCGGAGTTTGTGAGGTCTGCCTTTTCGGCACTCGCGGCATCGACCGCGACACTACGATCACGCACGGTAATGGGCCGCAGCTGGCCGTTAAGGGTGGCCATGACGCTCCGCATGCCCTTGTCATCAGGTTCGCCGATGGCCTCGAGACTCACGAGAAGACTGACGCCCTGTTCGATTTCGATCGAGTGCTCAACGCCCGGTCGAAGGCCATACAGGTAGTCGGGTGTCGCGAGTACCGAGAGGTCGCCGTACTGCTCCCGCACGTGCAAGAACTGCTGGGTCGGCTGCGGAAAGAGCAGCTGATTGAGAACGAGTCGCCGATCGTCGGTGCTGCCCGAGAGCTTCGCACGCTGGTCATCGGTGATCGGCGTCGTGCCGATCTTGACGGTTCGCCCCGCCAGCACCTTGCTGCGGAACGGCTCTGGCCATCCGCCCGGAAGATCGCCGAGTTCGCCCGCCATGAAGCCGATGACAGAGTCGGGAATGTCGTAGTTCTGCGGGTTCGCCTCGAAGTCGGCGGGGTCGGCGCCGGCAGCAGCCATCTGTAGCGCGAGATCACCCACCACCTTGGACGACGGCGTTACCTTGGTCGGTCGACCGAGAATGCGGTTTGCCGCGGCATACCAGTCTTCGATGACCTCGAAACGGTCTCCGAGACCGAGCGCGATCGCCTGCTGGCGCAGGTTCGAAAGCTGGCCACCGGGAATCTCGTGCGTGTAGACGCGACCTGTGGGGCCCGGGATGCCCGACTCGAAGGGCGCGTACGCACGACGAACCGCCTCCCAGTAGGGCTCGAGGTCTGCCACCGCGGCAAGGCCGAGTCCCGTATCGCGATCGGTGTGTTCGAGAGCGGCGACCAAAGCAGAGAGGGAGGGTTGAGAGGTTGTGCCCGCCATCGGTGCGCTCGCGGCGTCGACCGCGTCAGCGCCGGCACGCGAAGCCGCCAGGAGGGTCGCCAGTTGGCCTCCAGCCGTGTCGTGCGTGTGCACGTGAACCGGAAGATCAAAACGCTCGCGCAACGCCGTGACGAGCTTCTCAGCCGCGCCCGCGCGCAGCAGGCCAGCCATGTCTTTCAGCGCCAGAATGTGCGCCCCCGACTCGACGATCTGCTCAGCGAGCCGCAAATAGTAGTCGAGCGTGTACAGGTCTTCTGCCGGGTCGAGAAGGTTACCGGAGTAGCACATGCCCACTTCGGCGACCGTCGTGCCCGTTGCGAGCACCGCGTCAATCGCAGGGCGCATCTGATCAACATCATTCAGCGCGTCGAAAATGCGGAAAATGTCGATTCCCGTTGCCGCCGCCTCGGCCACGAACGCATCGGTCACTTCGGTGGGATACGGCGTGTAGCCCACCGTGTTGCGCCCTCGCAGGAGCATTTGAATCGCGACGTTCGGGAGCGCTTCGCGCATCGCCGCGAGACGCTGCCACGGGTCTTCTCCGAGAAAGCGCAGGGCAACGTCGTAGGTGGCCCCACCCCAGGCCTCAACGCTCAAGAGCCCCGGAGTGAGGCGAGCCACGTGCGGCATGACCTGCACGAGATCGGTGGTGCGCACGCGGGTGGCGAGCAACGACTGGTGGGCATCCCGGAAGGTCGTGTCGGTCACCGCGAGGGCGGTCTGCTGACGCAGGGCCGACGCGAAGCCCTGTGGGCCGAGCGCACGCAATCGTTGACGCGATCCGTCAGGAGCCGGCACCGACAGATCAACGTTCGGAAGCTTGAGAACGGGGTCAATGACTCCTTCGCCCGAGCCGTTCGGTTGGTTGACCGTCACGTCGGCGAGCCAGGCAAGCACCTTCGTACCGCGGTCTTTCGACGGACTCGTGCGCACGAGATGCGGTCGCTCGTCGATGAACGACGTACTCAGGTCGCCCGCTTGGAAGGCTGGGTCATCGAGCACCGCCTGCAAGAACGGAATGTTTGTTGTCACGCCCCGGATGCGGAACTCGGCGAGTCCGCGGCGAGCCCGTGACACGGCCGAGGTGAAGTCGCGGCCACGGCACGTCATCTTCGCGAGCATCGAGTCGAAGTGTGGTGAGATCTGAGCTCCCGACGCGATCGTTCCACCGTCGAGGCGCACTCCGGCACCACCCGGCGAACGATACGTCGTGATCTTGCCGGTGTCGGGGCGGAATCCGCTCGCCGGGTCTTCGGTCGTGATGCGGCACTGCAAGGCAGCGCCTCGAAGGTGGATCTGCTCTTGCCGCAGGCCCAATTCGGCGAGCGTCTGCCCATAGGCAATGCGCATCTGCGATTGCACGAGGTCGACATCCGTGACCTCTTCGGTCACCGTGTGTTCGACCTGAATGCGCGGATTCATCTCAATGAAGACGTGCTGGCCGGCTCGCTCGCCGGCCGTGTCAAGCAAGAACTCCACGGTTCCGGCGTTGACGTACCCAATTGACTTCGCGAACGCGATGGCGTCGCGATACATCTGCTGGCGGGTGTCTTCGTTGAGGTTAGGGGC
>JBJOPU010000007.1:0-14695 GCA_046050505.1 Actinomycetota bacterium | reverse complement strand
TCCCATCTCGGGTTCCGGGCTCGAAAGCGGTCAGATCGTCGCGCTCGCCCAGATCAAGCGTGCCGCCGCGATCGTCAACGCCGAACTCGGCATTCTCGAGGCCGGCATCGCGCACGCGATCGTGGGGGCCGCCGACAAGGTCATTGGCGGAGCACACCACGACCAGTTTCCGGTTGACACCTACCAGACCGGTTCAGGCACCTCATCGAACATGAACATGAACGAGGTGCTCGCGACGCTCGCTTCGACGGATGCCCTCGCGGTGCACCCCAACGACCACGTGAACGCCTCGCAGTCGTCGAACGACGTCTTTCCGACGTCGGTGCATCTTGCTGTGACCTCGGCTCTGCTGAGCGACCTCATCCCCGCTCTCGAGCACCTCGCTGACGCCCTCGAGGTCAAAGCTGAGCTGTGGAAGACCGCCGTCAAGGCCGGCCGCACCCACTTGATGGACGCCACTCCGGTGACGCTCGGTCAGGAGTTCGCGGGCTACGCGCGCCAGGTTCGCCTCGGCATCGCCCGCGTGCAGTCGACGATCGAACGCGTCGCCGAAGTGCCCCTCGGTGGCACCGCCACGGGAACGGGCATCAACACTCCGCTCGGGTTCTCGCAGAAGGTGATCGCCGAGCTCGCGAGCACGACGGGCCTGCCCATCACCGAGGCGCTCGACCACTTCGAAGCTCAGGGTGCGCGCGACGGCCTCGTCGAAGCCTCGGGCGCGCTGCGCGTGCTCGCGGTGTCACTCACCAAGATCTGCAACGACATTCGGTGGATGGGCTCAGGCCCCAACACCGGTCTCGCCGAACTGCACATTCCCGACCTGCAGCCGGGCTCGTCGATCATGCCCGGCAAGGTCAACCCCGTCGTACCCGAAGCCGTGCTCATGGTGTGCGCGCGCGTCATCGGCAACGACGCGACTATTGCCTGGGCAGGCGCCTCGGGCTCGTTCGAACTCAACGTGGCCATCCCCGTCATGGGCACCTCGTTGCTCGAGTCGATTCGCCTCTTGGCCAACTCGACGCGCGTGCTTGCCGACAAGACCGTCGACGGCCTCGAGGCCAACCTCGACCGTGCGCGTGCCCTCGCCGAGAGCTCACCCGCAATCGTGACCCCGCTCAACCGGGTAATCGGCTACGAAGCCGCGGCCAAGATCGCCAAGCACTCGGTGGCCACGGGCATGACGATTCGCGAAGCCGTGATCGACATGGGCTTTGTGGAGCGCGGCGAGGTCACCCTCGAGCAGCTCGACAGCGCTCTTGACGTGCTGACCATGACGGCGCCGGGACTCTAGACCGACGAGGTTCGTGGGGCCGCGGGAGCGGCCCCACGGCATCCGTTACGCCAGCTCGTTGCCCTCGAGAAGCTCGGTCACCAGGGCGGCAATCGCGCTGCGCTCGGATCGCGTGAGCGTCATGTGTCCGAAGAGGGCGTGGCCCTTGAGCGTTTCGATCACGCTTGCGACGCCATCGTGGCGTCCCACGCGAAGGTTGTCGCGCTGCGCCACATCGTGGGTCAGCACCACCTTCGAGTTCTGCCCGATGCGGCTGAGCACGGTCAAGAGCACGTTTCGCTCGAGCGACTGCGCCTCGTCGACGATCACGAAGGCGTCGTGCAGCGACCGGCCGCGAATGTGGGTGAGCGGAAGAACCTCGAGCAGCCCGCGGTCGATGACTTCGTCGAGCACGTTTTGCGAGACGACCGAGCCGAGCGTGTCGAACGTCGCCTGCGCCCACGGGTTCATCTTCTCGCTGGCATCACCCGGCAGGTAGCCCAACTCTTGGCCGCCCACCGCGTACAGCGGACGGAAGACCATGATCTTGCGCTGCTGCTGCCGTTCGAGAACGGCTTCTAGGCCCGCACACAGGGCGAGAGCCGACTTGCCCGTGCCCGCGCGGCCGCCGAGCGAGACAATGCCCACCTGAGGGTCCATGAGCAAGTCGATCGCGAGGCGCTGCTCGGCAGAACGGCCGTGCAAGCCGAAGATGTCGCGATCCCCGCGCACGAGCGCGATCTCGTCGTCACCCACCACACGGCCCAAGGCCGAGCCACGGTCACTGTGGATCACGAGCGAGGTATTGATGGGCAGTTCGCGCACCACGGGTGAGCGCACCACCTCGCGGTCGTAGAGGGTCGCCATGTCGTCGCTCGAGAGGCGAACATCCGCCATTCCCGTCCAGCCGCTGTCGACGGCGAGCTCGGCCCGGTATTCCTCGGCGGCGAGGCCCAGAGAAGCGGCCTTGACGCGCAAGGGCAGGTCTTTCGAGACGACCGTGACGTCGAGACCCTCGGCCGCCAGGTTCATGGCGACCGCGAGAATGCGGGAGTCGTTGTCGTTCAGTTGCAGTCCGCTGGGCAGCACGGCCTGGCTCGAGTGGTTGAGCTCGACCCGCAGCGTGCCCCCCGCGTCGCCCACCGAGATCGGAAAGTCGAGGCGCTCGTGCTGCACACGCAAGTCATCGAGATTGCGCAGGGCTTTGCGCGCGAAGTACCCAATCTCCGGGTCGTTGCGCTTCGCCTCGAGCTCGGCAATCACGACGACCGGCAGTACCACGGCGTGCTCGGCGAAACGGAAGAGCGCCGTCGGATCACTCAGCAGAACCGAAGTATCGAGCACATACGTGCGCTGCGCGACCTCGCTCTCATCACTCGTGATCGACGGGTTCTGACGGGAGGTCTTCGCAGCGGCCACCGGTGCTCCATCCCCGGGGACGCGGGCGACCCCGGACCTGTTGAGTGCGGATTGGCCGGGAGTCTCAGGACGATCGTTCCGGCCGCCCCGATCAGGCGCGCTGCCTGATGAGCGTCACGTTATGCCCGTCGAGGCCCGAGACGCGCAGCGACACGCGCGCGTTCACAGAGCTGACATACACGCGTGGGGCGGCCAGCTACAGGCCGGCGAGGCGCGTGAATTCGGCGAGCGCCGCCCGAAGCATGTCGAACGTCTCTTCCTCGGTTGACACGTGCGCACTCAGGCGAACGCGACCCGATCGAACCGTGGCCGAAACCCCGTGGTTGTGCAGGGCGGCACCGAGAGCACCGACAAACTCAGGGTGTGGTTCGAGCACGACGATTCCCGCGCGCTCTGCATCGTCGCGGGGCGAGACGACCTCGATGCCGGCTTCGTCAGCAATGTCGATGAGTCGTGCCGTGTGCTCCAGAATGCGCGAACGGATGCTCGCCACCCCTGCCGCCATGACAGCGTCAACGGCTCCCGTTAACCGCGCTTGCGCAAACGTGTCGGCGTAGCCCACGCGAAACGCCGAGGCGTCGGATGCGGGCTCGAGCACCTCGTGGTGCAGCTCGAGGGTGCCGTGCGCATTCCATCCCGACCAGACGGGCGTGAGCTGCTCCCGAGCCCGGTCGCTCAGAGCGAGAAAGCCGGTGCCTTGGCCGGCGCGCAGCCACTTTTGGCCGCCGGAGGCGATGACGTCGACGAGCTCCCAGGGGGCATCCACAATGCCCGCCCCTTGGATGGCGTCAACGACGAGCAAGCGGTCACCGATGACCTGGCGAATGCCGTCGAGATCGACGAGGTGGCCCGTGGCGTAGTCGACAAGGCTCACGACGACCGCAACAACCGATGAACTGAGCTGGTCGCGCACGACGCCGGGGGTGACGCGCTCATGCTCGGGGGTGATCGTGTGCGGCACGAGCACGCCCAGCGCCTGCGCGGCACGCGTCATGGCATAGCCGACCGCCGGAAACTCGCCTGACGACGCCGCGACGCCCCCGGTGAGGCCGAACATGACATGCATGAGCGCTTGACTCGTGCTCGGCTGAAACACCACCTGGTCGGGCTCTCGCCGCACGAGCGCCGCGACCGAGGTGCGTACGCGCACATCGTGGTCGTCGAGCGTCGCGAACGATCCATAGCGCGCGTGCGAGAGAACGTCGGCCATGGCGCGCTCTTCGAACAGCGCGTGCTGGCCAATCGGCGAGAGCCGCGCGTAATCGAGATACCCCGGCTCTTCACCGAAGCCCGCGATGAAGTCGTCGATGCCCGCCACGGCTACTGCCCGAACCGACGTTGACGGCGCGAAAAGTCACGCAGCGCACGCAAGAAGTCGACCTCACGAAGATCGGGGCCCAAGGCTTCAACGAAGTAGAACTCGCTGTGGGCGCTCTGCCACAGCATGAAGTCGCTCAGTCGCTGTTCGCCCGAGGTGCGAATAACAAGGTCAGGGTCGGGCTGCCCGCCCGTGTAGAGGTGCTCGGCGATCTTTTCAGGGGTGACGAGCTCGGCCAACTCATCAAGCGTGCCGCCGCTCGAGGCGTGGTGGTGCACGATCGCACGCACGGCATCCGCGATCTCGCGACGCCCGCCGTAGCCCACTGCGAGGTTGATGTGCAGACCGGATGCCTCGACACCCCGCGCTTCGGCAGCATCGAGCTCGGCGAGCAGACCCTCGGGCAAGCCGTCGCGGCTGCCCACGTGTTGCACCCGCCAGTCTTTGATCGACGAGAGATCGGCGGCGAGGTCGCCGATGATCTGGATGAGCTCCCGCAATTCGTCGCTGTGGCGGCCCGTGAGGTTGTCGGTTGACAGCAAGTAGAGGGTGACGACGCCGATGCCGGCTTCGTCGCACCAGCGCAAGAATTCGACGATCTTCTCGGCCCCAGCCCGGTGCCCGTGTGCCGTGGTTCCGCCGACACGCAGTCGGGCCCACCGCCGATTTCCGTCGAGAATCATGGCAACGTGACGCGGGTGGGTCGCGTCGGCCAACTGCCGACGCAAGCGGCGCATGTAGAGCTGATACAGCAGGCCGCGACCCCGGGGAGTTCTCGACGATCGCACACATCAACGGTAGTCCACCGGGCTGACGTTGTGGCGGGCATCCAACCAACACCCCAGATTGTGTGCGCTCACGTATCATCGCGACATGACCTCAGCCACAGCACCGGAGCCCACCTCGGACAACGTCGATCAAGAGTCCGGGGTCGACATTCCGAACATCCCGTTGCTCGACGAGGCCATCGAGTTTCGGGCCCTCGACGTCAAGCCCACGTGGCGCGGGTGGATCCACGCCGTCACCTTCCCGACCGCGATCATCCTCGGCATCGTGCTCATCGCCCTCGGCGCCAACCCCGCGGCGCGCTGGTCGAGCGCTGTCTTCGTGCTGTCGTCGCTGCTGCTCTTCGGCATCTCGGCGACCTACCACCGCTTCAACTGGAGCGAGCGAGCGCGCGTCATGCTCAAGCGTCTTGACCACGCCAACATCTTCTTGCTCATCGCGGGCACCTACACGCCGCTCGCGATCATGGCGTTGCCGCCCGAGAAGGGGTACCTCTTGCTCGTGCTGGTGTGGACGGGCGCGCTCATCGGCATCGGCTTCCGGGTGTTCTGGATCAACGCACCGCGCTGGGCATACGTGCCGCTCTACGTCATGCTCGGGTGGGCTGCCGTGCTGTACATCGTCGATCTCTTCAACGCCAACGCGGCGATGATGGTGCTCGTCATCGTGGGTGGCCTCGCCTACACGGCTGGCGCAGTCGTGTACGGCCTCAAGAAGCCCAACCCCGTGCCCGGCGTGTTCGGCTTCCACGAGATCTTCCACACGCTCACGGTCGTGGCGTTCTTGTGCCACTGGACGGGCGTTTTGCTCGTCGCGCTCGATCCGCCCTACGGCCTCTAGCGACTGACGGGGCGATCGAGCGTTAGCGTTCGGTCGGCTGTTCGGGCTCGGGTTCGGCGGGTCCGCCTTCGGCAATCATGGCTTGCTCGGCCTCCAGCCGCTCGCGCACTTCACCGCGGTATCGAACACGACGGATGCGTCGCGTCATGTCGACGAGCAAGAAGATCGTCGCGATCGCGACGAGGGCGATCGCGACAAAGCCCGCGACTCCGGGCGTCACCGTATTGGGGTCGAACCCGGGCGGTGTCGTCGGTTCGACGGGGTTGGGGCCGATGCCCATCGAGTGCAGGCTCGCTGCGAAGGTGTACACGGTCACGGGATGCTCCAGAGCTGGTGAGACGGATGCGGCCGGCTGAGAGAACCCTCACCTCGGCGCTCTACGCTTGGGGCCAAGGGTAGCGATCGCACCTGAGCAGAGCGCCCGCGCCGCGCTGAGAGAGGAATGCCCCGCACGATGTCGACTCCGCAGCAACGTCTCGACGAGCGCTACGGCCGCACGCCCGGTTCTGAACGTCGCACCCGCACGCTCATGATCGTGGCGGGCGTCGTTTTCGCCGTGGTCTTCACGGCGTGGGTGGTCTGGGGCGGGCTCTCGGGAACCAACGCCGAGCTCGAGACGCGCGACCTCGGCTACTCGAACGTGACCGAAACCTCGATCGACGTTCGGTGGGAAGTCTCGGTCGCGCCCGGCACTGACGTGTCGTGCGCCATTCAGGCGCTCAACGAAAGTTTCGGCATTGTTGGCTGGAAAGTGATCGAACTGCCCCCCTCGACCGAGCGCACTCGCGTGTTCGTCGAGAACCTGCGCACCGCCGAACAAGCCGTCACCGGTTTGCCCTACCGGTGCTGGCTCCCGTAGCATCGCCGCAATCGAGAGACAGAACCGGCCCGCGGGCCGGTTCTGCTGTGTCAGGAGGCACTGTCATGAACGACACCACGGGCCCGGCCACGCAATGGCTCACGCAAGAGGCGCACGACCGTCTCAGCGCTGAGCTCGAGTCGCTCTCGACCACCGGCCGCGCCGAAATCGCGAAGCGCATCGAGGCGGCCCGCGAAGAGGGCGATCTCAAGGAGAACGGCGGATACCACGCCGCGAAAGACGAACAAGGCAAGATCGAGGCGCGCATCCGCACCCTCACCGAATTGCTCCGCACGGCCACCGTGGGTGTCGCCCCCGACGCGCACGGCGTCGTCGAGCCCGGCACCGTCGTGACGGCCACGATCATGGGCGACGACGAACGGTTCTTGCTCGGCAGTCGGGAAATCGTCGGCGACGACAGCGACATCGACGTCTACAGCGAAGCGAGCCCGCTCGGTCAGGCCATTCTCGGCGCCAAGATCGGCGACACCGTGAGCTACACGGCGCCGAACGGCCGCGAAATCTCCGTCACCATCGTCGACGTGAGCACGTACACCGGCTAAAGCTGCGTGGCGCGCGAACGCTACGGCTGCGTCCGGGGGTCGTAGCCCGCGTCGCGCAGCGCCGCCATCACTTGGTCGGCATGCTCGGGCCCGCGGGTCTCGATGTGCAGCTCGAGTTCAACCTGGCTGATTGCAAGGCCCGAACCGTGACGGGTGTGCAGCACCTCGACCACGTTGGCGTTCTGGTCGGCAATGATCTCGCTCGTGCGAGCGAGCTGGCCGGGTCGGTCGGGCAACGGGATGCGCAGCTTGAGGTACCGCTCTGACGCGGCAAGCCCGTGCGCGATGACGCGCTCCATGATGAGCGGGTCGATGTTGCCGCCCGAGAGGATCACCACGGTGGGGCCGGAGGCCACGATCTTTCCGGTCAGGATGGCCGCGACGCCCACGGCTCCGGCGGGCTCAACCACCATCTTCGCGCGCTCGAGCAGAACGAGCATCGCGCGTGCGATGTCGTCGTCGTCGACCGTGACAACCTCGTCGACAGCATCCCGAACAATCTCAAAGTTGAGTTTGCCGGGCTTGGCCACGGCAATGCCGTCGGCGATCGTGGGCGAAATGGTGATCTCGGTCACCGCGCCTGCTGCCAGAGAGACGGGGTACGCGGCGGCATTCGCGGCTTGAACGCCGATGACGCGGATGCTGCGCCCCTGCTCGGCCGCCCGCCGCTTGAGCACGCTCGCGACGCCCGAGATGAGCCCTCCCCCGCCAATCGGAACGATGACGGTTTCGAGCTCGGGTACCTGGTCGAGCATTTCGAGCCCGAGGGTTCCCTGGCCAGCCACTACGTCGACGTGGTCGAAGGGAGGGATGTAGACGGCGCCCGTGCGCTCGGCAAACTCTTGTGCCGCGGCGAGCGGCTCGCTCACCGTGTGGCCGCGCAGCACAACCTCGGCACCGTAGTGGCGCGTGGCTTGCAGCTTAGGCAGGGCGACACCGATGGGCATGAAGATCGTGGAGGCGATGCCCAGCTCGCGCGCGGCAAACGCCACGCCCTGGGCGTGGTTGCCCGCGCTCGCGGCCACCACACCACGCGCCTTCTCGTCATCGCTCAAGTGCGACATGCGGTTGTAGGCGCCGCGAATCTTGTACGAGCCCGTGCGCTGCAGGTTTTCACACTTGAGGTGCACGGGCGCGCCGAGCACGTCGCTCAAGTAGCGCGAGGTCTCCATGGGAGTGATCTCGGCCACGCGGCTGACAACGAGGCGCGCAGCCTCGACGTCAGCGAGGCTCGGGCCGGCGATCGTGAGGGGGGCGGTCATGAGCGCTCCTGTGAGGGTGGTGCTGGTGGCGGCTGAATGTCGCTGAGAGTCATGGGGTGCGGGATCACGCGCCATCGCCCGCTCGCGATGTAGCGAATAAAGACGTTCGAGAACGCCGCGATTGGCACGGCGAAGAGCGTGCCCGGGATGCCCGCGAGAAGTCCGCCCGTCGTCACGGCCAGCACAACCGCGAGTGGGTGCACCCGCACGGCCGGGCCCATGACGAGAGGCTGCAACACGTTGCCCTCGAGCTGCTGCACGAGCAGCACGCCGCCGAGCATGAGCAGAGCGACAACCGGGCCGTTGTAGACCAGGGCGATGAGCACCGCGAGAACTCCGGTCACGAGCGCCCCGATAAAGGGCACGAAGCTCGCGAGAAAGACCGCAACGCCGATCGGCAGCGCGAGCGGCAAGCCGAGTAGCCACGCGATGAGGCCGATGCCGAGGCCGTCGACGAAGGCCACGAAGATCTGCACCTTCGAGAAGTTCGTGAGGGTCAGCCACCCGGCGCGTGCGGCACCATCAACCGCCGTGCGTGCCGTGCGCGGAAAGAGGCGCACAACGAAACGCCAGATGTTGGGGCCGTCGATCAAGAAGAAGAGCAGCGAGAAGATCACGAGCACGGTGCCCGCGAGCAATTCGAGCGCCGTCGTGCTCACCGAGAGCGCACCCGTGACGAGCGGCCCCTGGGTCGAGAAGTCGAGTTCGGCGACGATGCCATCGATCCACGCCGTGATCTCTGCGGTGCTCAGCCCAAAGGTCGTGCTGAGCCACACCAGAAACTCGTCGAAGGCGTCGACCGAGCGGTCTTGCAGCGACGGCCAGCCCGCCCGCACTTGTGCCACGACGAGCCAGATCAAGCCGGTCAGCACGGTTACGAGGGTCAATAGGGCTGCGGCGACGGCAAGCCAGTGCGGAAAGCGCAGGCGAGTCTTGAGCCACGCCGCGTAGGGAATCAGCAGCGCCGCGAGCAACACCGCGATCAACAACGGAATGACGATAAGCCGCAATTGAATGATCAAGAAGATCAGCACACCGATGGCACCCGCGACCACGAGCAAGCGCCACGACCAGGCAGCCGCGGTGCGCATGGCGGGCGCGACGGCGTCATCCCCCGCCGCAGCGGGCACATCGGCCTTCGGTCGCCAGAACATTGCGCCAGTCTACGAGTCTGAAGCCATGCGCCCGCTGTCGGTCGGTCTGCCCGCGGCGTCGTCGCTCGGCGCTACGGTGAAGGCGTGACGAGATTGACCGCCGCGCAGGCGCGCCGCCTCGCGCTCGCGGCCCAGGGCTTCGATCGCGCGCATCCGTCGTCGGTGGGCACTCGCCAGCTCTCGGCGACGATCGATCGACTGCAGGTGCTGCAACTCGACTCGGTGAACGTGTTCGCGCGCTCGCACTACCTGCCACTCTTCGCGCGCCTGGGCGACTACGAACCGGCCGATCTCGACGCGCTCATCTTTGCCCGCCGTGGCCGGTACACCGAGTACTGGGCGCACGAAGCGGCGATCATCCGTCGCGATGATTGGCCACTGTGGCACTGGAAGCGCGAGGCCCTGCGGGCGCGCTACACCGACAAGAGCGCGTGGGTGCGCGACAACACCGCGATGCTCGACTGGTTGCTGCAGGAGCTTGCGGCGAAAGGGCCGCTCACGGTCAGCGACGTCGAACACGACGCCACCGAGCGGCGCGGCCCGTGGTGGGGCTGGAGCGACGTGAAAGAGGGCCTCGAGAACCTTTTCGCGTTTGGCGACGTCGTCAGTGCCGGGCGCCGCGGCTTCTCACGGGTCTACGCGCTCCCCCACCAGGTGGGCCTCGAGTCGCTGCACGCCGTCGAGGTGCCGCGGGCTGAAGCCGAGCGCGAGCTCGTGCTGCGCAGCGTGCGGGCGCTCGGCGTGGGCACGGTGGGCGACATCGCTGACTACCATCGCCTCAAGATCGCGCCGACGACGGATGCCCTCCGCGCGCTCCTCGCCGCCGGCGAGGTCGAGCAGGTCGAGGTCGAGGGGTGGACAACAGCTGCGGGCCGCCCGCTGCCCGCGTTCATCATTCCGGGCGTGCGCATCCCGCGCCGCATCGAGACGACCGCCCTCCTCTCGCCGTTCGACCCCGTGGTGTGGAGCCGCGACCGCGCCCTGCGCATGTTCGACTTTCACTACCGCATCGAGATCTACACGCCCGCCCCAAAGCGGCAGTTCGGCTACTACTCGCTGCCCGTGCTCATCGACGATCGCGTCATCGGGCGTATCGACCTCAAGAGCGACCGGCAGGCGGGAGTGCTGCGGGTGCAGAGCGCGTGGGTCGAGCCGGGCAGCTCACCAGCGGAACTCGCGGCGCGAGTGGCGCCCGTGTTGCGGCGAGCATCCGCGTGGCAAGGCCTCGGCGAGGTCGTCGTGAGCGAGCCGCTCTGGGGCGACGCGGCCAGTGCCGTGCGCGCCGCCCTCGCGACGACGACTAACGCCTAGAAGCGCGTCGAGTTCTCGATGAGGCGCTTGACGCGCTCGGGGATGGGCGGGTGCGTCGCGAACATGCGGTCCATGACGCCCGGCTTCATCGGGTCGCTGATGTAGAGGTGCGCCATGGTCGAATTCTGGCGACGCATGGGCTGCGCATAGTCACCGAGCTTCTGCAGAGCGCTCGCGAGCGCCTCGGGGTCACGGGTCGTGAGCGCGCCCGTGGCGTCGGCGAGGTACTCGCGTTGGCGTGAGACCGCAGCCTGGACGACAGCAGCAACGAGCGGCGCAATGACCATGGCGGCGATGCCGAGCACAAGCATGATCGGGTTGCCGTTGTTGTTGCGGTTGCCGCCCCAAAACGCCATGCGCATGAGCATGTCGGCGATAAAGCCCACTGCGACCACGAGCCCGAAGACGATCGTCGACACGCGAATGTCGTAGTTCTTGACGTGTCCGATCTCGTGGGCCATGACGCCCGCGAGCTCGCGATCGGTCATGAGCTCGAGCAAGCCCGTGGTCGCGGCCACACTCGCGTGCTTGGGGTCTCGACCCGTCGCGAACGCGTTGGGCGCGGGGTCATCGATGACGTAAACGCGCGGCATCGGCAAGCCCTCGGTGATCGCGAGGTTCTCGACGATGCGGTAGAGCCGTGGGTTGTCGGCCTTCGTGATTGGATGCGCGCCCGCAAGCCCGAGCGCCTGCGAACCCGCCGCAAAGTACTGCACGAGCGTGTAGAGCGTGGCGCCCACCAATGTGCCGATGAAGATGGTCAAGTCCCCGCGGAAAAAGGCGAAGTCAGCGAACAGCCCCAACAACCCAATGATGATGACGAACAACAGGATGATGAACACCGTGTTGCGCTTGTTCGCCGCAATGGCGCGATACACCTAGGCCTCCTGACGAAGGGTCGGGATGCGGTGGATCAGAACTGCACGCGCGGCGGCTCAGCGATCGCCGCGGCGTCAGCCACCTCGAAGAAGTCGCGCTCGACGAAGCCCAGGCCGCGAACGAACAGCGTGTTCGGGAACTGCTTGATCTTCACGTTGAGCTCACGCACTCCGCCGTTGTAGAACCGGCGTGACGCCTGGATCTTGTCTTCGGTGTCGACGAGCTCGCCCTGCAGCTGCAAGAAGTTCTGGCTCGCCTGAAGCTGCGGGTACGCCTCGGCGACGGCGAAGATGCTCTTGAGCGCCTGCTGCATGTGACCTTCAGCGGCCGCAGCGTCGGCGGGGCCCTGAGCGCTGAGCGTCTCGGCGCGCGCCTTGGTCACGGCCTCGAAGACCTGCTTCTCGTGCGCGGCGTAACCCTTCACGGCCTCGATGAGGTTCGGCAGCAGGTCGGCGCGGCGCTTGAGCTGCACCGTGATGTCGCTCCATGCCTCGTCAACGCGAACGTTGAGCGTGACGAGCGAGTTGTACGTGGACCACAGGTAGATACCCGCGATGACCACGAGCAGAACGAGAACGCCAATGATGACCAAGAATTCCATGACCGACAGCATAGAGCCGCCCCGCGCGCCCCGACAGTGGGACTGCTGAGAGATTGGCCAGCGCTGCGCGGCGCGGCGTGACCTCTTGGTACCCCGGGTGGGGGTCGAACCCCGCGTCGCATCGCGACGCGCGCGAACGTAGTACCCCGGGTCGGGGTCGAACCCCGCGTCGCATCGCGACGCGCGCGAACGTAGTACCCCGGGTCGGGGTCGAACCCCGCGTCGCATCGCGACGCGCGCGAACGTAGTACCCCGGGTCGGGGTCGAACCCCGCGGCGCGCCAGCGACGCGCGCGAACGTGGTACCCCGGGTGGGGGTCGAACCCACACTGTGGCGATTTTAAGTCGCCTGCCTCTGCCATTGGGCTACCGGGGCGTTGCGGCCAGCCTAGAGGCGCACGGGATGCTCGCGGCAAGCGTGGCGTGCCGCGAGCATCCGTAACTGAGGGCTACGCCTTGGGGCGCGAGGCGAACTCTTGGAAGTAGGCCTGGGGCTTCTCGCGCGCCGAGAGGCTGACATTGTCGCGGCCGAGGAAGAAGTGGCCGACCCAGCCGCCGACGACGCGCAGCTTGCGCTCCCACATGGGAATCGCGAGGCCGTGGTAGCCGCGGTGCATGAACCAGGCGATGAGGCCCTTGAACGCGATCTTGCCCGACTGGAAAACGCCGTAGCCCACGCCGAGACCCGCGACCGCGCCGAGGTTCTTGTGCACGTACTTCTGCGGCTCTTCGCCGCGAAGGGCGGCCGTGAGGTTCTTGGCGAGCACCTTGCCCTGACGCACGGCGTGCTGAGCGTTGGGCACGCAGAAGCCGCCCACACCACCACCCGTGAGGTCGGGCACGGCGGCAACGTCGCCGGCCGTCCACGCGCCTTCAACGACGGCTCCGTTCTCGTCGACAATGCGCAGCTCGGCCTGAGCGCGCAGACGGCCACGCTCTTCAACGGGAAGGTCGGTGCCGCGCACGACGGGGTTGGCCATGACGCCGGCCGTCCAAATGATGAGGTCGCTCTCGAAGCTCTCGCCGGTCGACAGCTCGATGACGCCACCGACAGCGCTCGTGAGCTGCGTATCGAGGTGCACGGTTGCGGCGCGCTGGGCGAGGTTCTTGAGCACCCAGTGGCTCGTCTTGAGCGACACCTCGGGCATGATGCGGCCCATGGCCTCGATGAGGTGGAAGTGGGTGTCGTCGATCGAGAGGCCCGGGTATTCCTTGAGCAGGGCGCTCGCGAGGCTGCGCAGCTCGGCGAAGGTCTCGATGCCGGCGAAGCCACCACCGACGACGACGACCGTCAGAAGGCGGTCGCGCTCGGGGCCTGCGGGAAGCAGTGCTGCGCGGTAGAAGTTGTCGACGAGGCGGTCGCGCACGGCGACGGCTTCTTCGATCGACTTCATGCCGATGGCGACGTCGGCAACGCCCGGAATCGGGAACGTGCGCGACACCGAGCCAGCGGTCATGACGATGTGGTCGTAGTCGAGCTCGTAGGGCTCGCCGACCTCGGGCGTGATGGTCGCGGTCTTCGCGGCGTGGTTGACGCCCGTGACCTTCGCGGTCACGACCGTCGTGCGCTTCAGGTGACGACGGTGCGAGACAACCGAGTGACGGGGCTCGATCGAGCCGGCAGCGACCTCGGGCAAGAACGGTTGGTAGGTCATGTAGGGCAGCGGGTCGACCATGACGACCTCGGCCTCGCCGCGCCGCAGGTGCTTTTCGAGCTTCAGAGCGGTGTAGAAGCCGGCGTAACCGCCACCGACGATGAGGATTCTGGGCACGGGAAAAGCACTCCTAGGTGGTAGAGGGGTCGCGCATAATCTACTCCGAACGCGTGCGCGTGACGAACCGCAGCACTCCCCCGGCCGCGAGAGTGGCCAGCCCCACGATCGTTGCGCCGATGATGACGAGGGCCGGGATGCCCGGGCCGAGTGCGACGAGGCTCGAGCCGAGCATCCCGAACGCCGTCGGCACGGGCTCGCGACCGAGCGCCGGACGCGCCGCGGGCAGCGTTGCGACCGTGTCGGGAGCATCGGCGCGGCGATAGAGAGTGATCCATTCGGCGATCGAGCCGAGGGGGTTCTCGTCGACCTCGGCAACTTCGGCGCTCACGGCCGCGGCGGCATCGATGAGCCCGTACCCGTAGTTCGGATCGGGCACGGTCGTCGTCACCGGCCGTGCCGTGCTGATGATGCGGTTGATCACGCCGGCCGCATCGAGCTCAGGATGCGCGGCCCTCACGAGAGCGGCAATGCCAGCGACAATCGGCGTCGCGCCGCTGGTTCCCTGCCACGAGGCATGGCCGCCCCCGGGCACGGCGCCCACGAGGTTCTCGCTCGGCGCCATGACGCCGATCGTGATGCCTTGCGACGACGCGTTGTCGCTCGCGCGGCCCGAGCGCGTCACGCCGCCCACCGTCAGCACGCCGGGGATTGTCGCGGGC
>JBJOPU010000006.1:0-15773 GCA_046050505.1 Actinomycetota bacterium | reverse complement strand
TCTTCGAGAGCGTTGAGCTGGGCGCGGTGCAGGTTCTCGAGCAGGGCATCCCGCAGCATGTTGTCGTCGCTCGTGTTGCGCACAATCGCGGGGATGACCTCAAGGCCCGCGATCGTGGATGCCCGCAAACGCCGCTCGCCCATGATCAACTCGTAGGCGGGCTCACCGGCCTTGGCTCCCGTGCGCTCGCGCACCACGATGGGCTGCAGCACCCCGAACTCGCGCACGGAGTGCACGAGTTCCGCAAGTTCTTCTTCGCGGAACTCGGTGCGCGGCTGCTGCGGGTTCGGCACGATGTCGCTCGGGGCGATCGCTGCCAGGCGCGCGCCGGGAACGACAGCGAGCTCTTCGCCCTCGGTCGTCGCGGGAGCAGGGAAAAACACGTCGACGGGGCGCTCGCCCTCGCCCGTCGGAATGAGGGCGCCGATACCGCGACCCAGACCGGTGCGCTTCTGAGCCATCAGGCACTCACCCCACGGTGGGCGATCTCAGCGGCGGCCTCGAGGTACGAGAGCGAGCCGGGTGATCCCTCGTCGTAACTGATGACGCTCTGCCCATAGCTGGGCGCCTCGCTGATGCGCACCGAGCGAGGAATGACCGTCGTGAGGGCCTGCTGAGGAAAGTGCTCGCGCACGTCGTCGACGACCTGGTTGGCAAGGTTGGTGCGCGAGTCGTACATCGTCAGCAAGATCGTCGAGACCCGAAGCTGCGGGTTCAAGTGACGCTCGATGAGTTGAATGCTGTTGAGCAACTGGCTCAGGCCCTCGAGCGCGTAGTACTCGCACTGAATCGGAATGAGCACTTCGCGGGCGGCGACGAAGGCGTTGATCGTCAAGAGCCCCAGCGACGGGGGGCAGTCGATGAATACGTAGTGGAACGGCTCCTCTTGCGCTGCGAGGAATGCATCAAGAGCCGTCCGCAGGCGCTGCTCGCGAGCCACGAGCGAGACGAGCTCGATCTCGGCGCCGGCGAGGTGGATGGTGGCGGGTACGCAATAGAGCTCGTTGAACTCGGGGCTCTTCTGCACGACATCGGCGAGGGCGACATCACCGACCACGACGTCGTAGACGCTTGCCGTCTCTGCACGGTGCTCTACACCCAAGGCCGTCGAGGCGTTGCCCTGTGGGTCAAGGTCGATCACCAGTACGCGAGCTCCCGACCGCGCCAAGGCTGCGGCGAGGTTGACGGTCGTCGTGGTCTTGCCCACGCCGCCCTTCTGGTTTGACACGGTAAACACACGTGTCGACGCCGGCAGGGGAAGCGTGGTCGCTTCGAGGGCAATGCGGCGACGGGTGATCTCCGCGACCTCACGCGCCAACGGCGTGGTCTCGTCGTACGGTCCCTGGGTCGTCACTAGTGAGCCTCCTGCTCGAATGTTTCACGTGAAACGGGCGTCTCGAGGCGACGCCGTGCGAGCATCCACACCGCCGTCAAAGACCGCAGAGCGTCAGGATGCCCCGCCTACTGTAGCCCGAAACAGCCGGGTCACTTCGGGCACGATGCCTTCGCCGAGCTCGAGCACCTCGACGCCGGTCACGCGGTACCGGCGAAGCACGGCTGTCGCGGCGGAAATCTCCTCGATGATGCGCGCTCCCTTCAAGAAGATCAGCTCTCCTCCGGCGCGAACCAGGGGTGCTGTGAGGGGAACAAGTTTCGTCAGGGCGCTGACGGCGCGGGCCGTCACTTGGTCGAAGGGACCCGCCGACACGGCTTCTTCGGCGCGGGCCCGCAGCACCGTGACGTTCGTGAGGCCGAGCCGCTCGCTCTCGTCACGCAACCAATCGGTGCGGCGTTCCATGGGCTCGATGAGGGTGAGATGAACGTCGGGGCGAGCGATCGCGAGCACAAGACCCGGCAGACCCGCGCCGCTACCGACATCGGCGACACGACCGCCGGGCGTCAAGTACGGGCTCACGACGGCGCAATTGATGATGTGGCGCGACCACAAGCGGGCGGCTTCCAACGGGCCGATGAGTCCTAAGGTCTCGCCCTGCTCGCCAAGGTGAGCGGTGAACTGCCGAGCGCGATCAATGTGCTCGCCAAAGACAAGGGCAGCCCCTGTCGGCTCCCGTTCGATCACCGCGTCGCGCTCCTGTGGCGCGAATGTTTCACGTGAAACAGTGGGGGAGTCGTCAGCCACGACGGATGACGGTGTGGCGCTCTGCGCCCTCGCCCTCCGACTCTGACGTGAATCCGCGCTCGCCCACCAGATCGTGCACAAGCTTGCGCTCGTAGCTCGACATAGGCGGAAGTGCCGCGGAGGAGGCGCCCGCCTCAATCCGCTCGACCGCACGATCCACCAGGCGCTGTAGCTCGTCGGCGCGTGCATCACGCGACCCCGCGATGTCGAGGATCAGCCGAGAGAACTCGCCGGTGCGCGCGTGAACCGCGAGCCGCGTGAGTTCTTGCAGGGCAGAGACCGTCTCAGGCTTGGAGAGGGTGCGGAGAGCATCCGGCTCTTCCGCCTCGATGGCCAAGTAGACGCGGCCCGCACGAGCGGTGATCTCGATGTCGCCATCGAGGTCTGCGAGGTCGAGGAGCTCTTCGAGGTAGTCCGCGGCGATGTCGCCCTCATCAGCACCGCTCGTGCCATCGGGCTCGACGCCAAGGGTGTCATCAGTCACGACGGGCTCCAGCAGATTGTCGACGGTCTCGGTCATGGTCTAGCGACCACCCTTCTTCTTCGCGCGGTTCTTGTTGACCGGCTGTGCACGCTGGGTCTTCTTGGGCTCTTCGACCGCAAGGGTTCCGCCCTCATCGAGTTCGGGGTCCGCGATGCCGCGGCGTTGGCGCTTCTTGGCGAGTCGCGCCTCGCGTGCCAGGGCCGCTTCGCTACCCGGGGTCGGCATGTTCCGAATGACGATGAACTGCTGCACCATCGTCCAGATGTTCGAGACGAACCAGTAGAACATCACGCCGAGCGGGAAGGCCACGCCCGAGAACAAAAAGACCACGGGGAGGATGTAGAGCAAGATTCGCTGCTGCCGATACATCGGCGATGCCTTCATCTCCGGGCTCTGGTTCTTCGACATGATCTGCAACTGCGTGATGAACTGCGAGGCCGTCATGAGCACGATGAGCACCGCCGCAATCACGATCACCCAGACGTTGCCGCCGTTGTTGACCATCGTCGCACCGAGTGGCGCAATGCCGAAAAGAGTGGCGCGACCAAATTCGGCGGAGAGTTCTTCGTTGAGCAGACCCACACCGGAGAGCCCCATGAACGAGCTGTTGAGCACCGAGAAGAGGCCGAAGAAGATCGGCATCTGCAACAAGATCGGCAAGCACGATGACAACGGGTTAGTGCCGTGCTTCTTATAGAGCGCCATCGTTTCGCGCGACATCGCCTCGCGCGAAAACTGGTCACGCTTGCCGCGGTACTTGTCTTGAATCTTCTTGAGGTCAGGAGAGATCTCGAGCATCTTGCGCTGGTTCTGAATCTGGCGCACGAAGATCGGAATCAGGGCTGCGCGCACGACAACCACGAGGCCGGCGATCGAGAGCACCCAGGTGAGGCCGGCTGCGCTCTCAAGACCCATCACCGTGAAGAGGGTGTGGAAGCCCACGAGGATCGCCTCGATCGCCCACTTAATGGGCCAGAGGATGATGGCGAAAATGTCCATAGTGGCGGGTTATGCCTTTCTCTCAAGCACGATCAAGCCCCAGCGGTTTCGCCGATAGGGAGAGTTCTCGTTGACGGGCCAATCGTCAATGCCGCCTTCGGCCCACGGGTGGCAGCGACCGAGGCGACGAGCAGCGAGCCACCCGCCCTTGACGACACCGTGTTCTTGCACTGAACCCAGTGCATAGGCAGAGCAACTGGGGTAGTACCGACAGACGTCGCCGTAGAGCGGTGAGATCACCGCCCGATAAGCGCGCAGGACCACGACCACGAGATTGCGGGGGATGAGCGCGACCGTGCGGGCGCCCCGAACGAGCGTGTCGTTCATGAAGCCGTCACCGCCCGTCGCAATCCGTCACCGATCTCCGTCCGCAGGGTATCCCACGGGGCCTCATGTGCACCGGGAAGAGCCCGGATCACAATGAGGTCGGACGACGGAATCTCCGAGAGCGCACTCGCACAGATCGACAGGATGCGTCGCCGCACGCGATTGCGCACGACAGCGCCACCCACCTGCTTCGACACAATCACACCAAATCGTGGACCATCCGCCTCGCCAACGAGGCGGTACACGACAGCATGAGCGGAACTGGTTCGCCGTCCTCGGCGCACAGCCCGCCGGAAGTCGTCACCTTGGACGACCCGGTGAGCTCGTGGGAGCACCGGCGTGCTTAAGCGGAGAGTTCGCTGCGGCCCTTGCGACGGCGCGCGGCAAGAATCGAGCGGCCAGCGCGGGTGCGCATGCGCAGACGGAAGCCGTGAACCTTCGCGCGGCGGCGGTTGTTCGGCTGGAAGGTGCGCTTGGTCATGGTTCTCTCCTCGGCCCTGTGGGCCAGCGACGACGGAACTCGGATGTCCGATCGCTGCGATTCAGGTCCGGACAGAAGTCAACCGGTTAACAATAGGTCCCGACCATCCCGCGGTCAAACTGTCTCGACGGTGACCTGCATTATCCACATGATGTGCAGAGAGCGTTGGTAACGACGCGCCGCCTCGGATTACAGTAGGCACCAGTCTTCTCGAGGCTTCCACTCCGGGTGCGTCGATCACTTATCCACAGCGGCGTCCACTGCATGACGACGCACGCTTTTCATCGAAGGAGCTGTGCAATGCCCGACGAAACCGATTCCCCGCACGCCCTGTGGGAGTCGGTGAAGGCAGTGCTCACCGCTGACGATCGCATCACTCCCCAACTGCACGGATTCATCAACCTTGTTGAACCACGCGGTGTGATGGCCGGCACCTTCTACCTCGAAGTGCCGAACGAGCTCACGCGCGGCATGCTCGAGCAGCGCATCCGTCTTCCTCTCCTCAGCGCTTTGACAACCGTCGCAGGAGAAACGGTGTCGAGCTTCGCCATCGTCGTGAATCCGGACATCAATAACGAAGAGCTCGACACGGCGAGTGAATCGATGGAACAGAACCCTTCGTACATTGAGCAAAGCGTTGCGCCGGCGACCAGCGAAGCATCGGGCCGCCGGGGTGATAGCCGTCTCAATGACAAATACAGCTTCGATAACTTCGTCATCGGAGGCTCTAACCGGTTCGCACACGCCGCCGCCGTCGCCGTCGCCGAGGCTCCCGCGAAGGCCTACAACCCACTGTTCATCTACGGCGAGTCTGGGCTGGGCAAGACACACCTCTTGCACGCCATCGGGCACTACGCCGAAAGCCTTTACCCCGGCATCCGAGTTCGCTACGTCAGCTCTGAAGAGTTCACGAACGACTTCATCAACTCGATCGCCAACAACCGCGCGAGTCTGTTTCAGTCGCGCTATCGCGAGATCGACATCTTGCTGATCGATGACATCCAGTTCTTGCAGGGGAAAGACTCAACGCAAGAGGCTTTCTTCCACACGTTTAACACGCTGCACGATCACAACAAGCAAGTGGTCATCACGAGCGACCTGCCGCCGAAGCACCTCACGGGTTTTGAAGATCGCATGCGCAGCCGGTTCGAGTGGGGCCTCATCACCGACGTTCAGGCTCCCGACCTCGAAACGCGCATCGCGATCCTCCGCAAGAAAGCGCAGAACGACAAACTGCAGGTTCGAGATGACGTGCTCGAGTACATCGCATCGAAGGTGTCGAGCAACATCCGTGAGCTGGAGGGCACGCTGATTAGAGTCACCGCTTTCGCCAACCTCAATCGCACGCCCGTCGATATGCAGCTCGTGCAAACAGTGTTGAAAGACCTCATCACGCTGGATGAAGACAACGTCATCGCACCGGTCGACATCATCAATCACACGGCGGCCTACTTCAAGCTGACAGTCGATGACCTCTATGGCTCGTCGCGATCGCAGGCAGTTGCCACTGCGCGACAGATCGCCATGTACCTGTGTCGTGAACTGACGAACCTCTCGTTGCCCAAGATCGGGCAACTGTTCGGCAACCGTGATCACACCACAGTGATGTACGCGAACAAGAAGATCAGCGACCTCATGAAGGAGCGCCGCTCGATCTACAACCAGGTCACCGAGCTGACGAGTCGTATCAAGCAAAACCACCGCTACGGGTAAACCACCACGGGTTCAGTGCACTCAGCACAGCCAGCGTTCAGTTTCATTGCACGTTTCGCACACTGGGGACAGCCTGTGGATAACTCCCGCAATGGATGGGGATGAGATGTTGACGACTCGCGCAACGGTGTGAAACTCACCGCGGCCTCACCACGGTTCTCCCCGAGAGAGGCGATGGGCATCCACCGGCTGTCCACAAGTTGCAGCGATGTAGTTCAGTGCAAACGTGGGCTGCTGGTGGGCTTATGCACACTGTGCACAGAGGTTAATGATGGTGTTCTCTCTTTCTCTTTATGCATCAATGAGAGATAACTTTTTGAGAGTCGAAGCTCGTCAACCGGCCGCACACGTGCTGTGCCAGTATGGAAGGCCCCGGGTGCCGGGGCAGGTCGACCGAGAGGGAGCCGCGTGAAGTTCCAGGTCAATCGCGACGTGTTCAGCGAAGCAGTGTCGTTCGCCGTCAAGCTTCTGCCACAGCGAACCACTCTGCCGATTCTGAGCGGCGTGCTTCTGCGAGCAGAAGGCTCTACCGTCACTCTCTCGTCATTCGACTACGAGGTATCGGCCCAAACGTCGATCACGGCTGACGTCACAGAAGACGGCACGGTTCTCGTTTCGGGCCGGCTGCTCGCCGACATCGCCTCCCGTCTTCCCAATGCTCCCGTTGAGTTCACGACCGACGACGGCAAGATCGCTGTTCGGTGTGGTTCGGCTCGATTCACGCTCTCGAGCATGCCGGTCGAGGAGTACCCCAGCTTGCCCGTCGTCGACGGACCCAGCGGCGTGTTGCCTGGCGATGCGTTTTCGGATGCTGTTGCGCAGGTTGCCGTTGCAGCATCGCGCGACGACGTCACCCCGGTGATCACCGGCGTGCAGCTCGAGATCGCTGACAACCGCCTGTCGCTTGTCGCCACCGATCGATACCGCGTGGCTGTTCGTGAGATCGACTGGGAGTCGTCCGCCGTCGCCGAAGGCGTGACCGCTCTCGTCCCTTCGCGCACTCTTTCTGAGATCGGCAAGATCTTCGCTCACGCGTCGACCGTGACGGTCACGATCGTGAGTGGCGGCGATCGCGAGCTCATCGCGTTTTCGGCCGATCAGAAGACCGTGACTTCGCTGCTCATCAAGGGCAACTTTCCGCCCGTGAAGCGATTGTTCCCCGAGTCGGTTGAGAACTACGCCGTCATGAACACCGCCGATCTCATTGAGTCGACTCGTCGTGTTCAGCTCGTGCTTGAGCGCGATGCCGCTCTTCGGTACGGGTTCTCTGACGACGGCCTTACCCTCGAGGCAATCGGTTCAGAAAACGCCCAGGCCTCCGAGACCATCGACGCTCACCTCACGGGTGGCGAAACCACGGTGTCGCTCAAGCCGCAGTTCTTAATCGACGGCCTGTCGGCGGTGCACAGCGAGTATGTGCGCATGTCGTTTACGAAGACGGACAACCCGAACAAGCCGGGCCCGGTGCTCATCACCAGTCAGTCATCGAAAGACCAACCGGGTACCGACAACTACCGCTACTTGCTGCAGCCCAACCTGCTGTTGCGCTGACGCGCGTGCACGTCACGCACCTTTCGCTCGCCGACTTTCGCAATTACGCTCGCGCGGATGTTGCGCTCGCGCCAGGGGCCGTCTTGTTCGTCGGCAGGAATGGTCAAGGCAAGACCAATCTTGTCGAGGCCATCGCCTATGCCGGATCAGCCGCATCGCACCGGGTCTCGACCGATCAGGCCCTAATTCGTTTTGGTGCGGAATCGGCGGTTGTCCGTCTGCGTGTGCAGCACGACGACCGTGCGGTGGTGATTGAGGTCGAGCTCAATCGAACGTCTCCCAATCGGGCTCAAGTCAATCGGTCACCCGTGCGGTTGCGAGAGTTGCCGCGTTATTTTGCGAGTGTGATCTTCGCGCCCGAAGATCTGTCGCTTGTTCGAGGCGACCCCGGTGGCCGCCGAGCTTTCCTCGATACATTGGTCGTGCAACGTACTCCACGCTTCGCCAGCGTCATCAGCGACTACGAACGCGTCGTGCGGCAACGCAATTCCCTCCTCAAGTCGGCGAGAGCATCCCGTCTTCCGGCAGACAGCCTGAGCACTCTTGATGTTTGGGACGACCGCTTGGTCAGCCTCGGAACAGAGGTCATTGTCGCTCGCGCGCAGCTCGTTGAGGCGATGCGCCCCCACGTGGCGCGTGCGTACAGCGCCGTCGCAGGGGATGACCACCACACTCGACTGGCTCTGCGACTCAGCGTCGACGATGACGATGACGACGAAGAATCCAGATCGCCTCTCGATGACGTGGATGACGCCGACACCATTGCGCATCGTTTTCGCGAGCGCCTTGCTCAGCGACGCCGCGCCGAACTAGACCGTGCGGTGACACTCGTGGGCCCGCACCGCGATGATCTCGTGCTCGAGCTCAATGGCTTACCTGCTCGTGGATATGCGAGTCATGGCGAAAGCTGGTCATACGCGCTTGCGCTCAAGCTCGCCTCAGCAGAGGTTTTGCGGGTTGATGCCGTCGCCGGCGATCCCGTGCTCATTCTTGATGACGTGTTCGCTGAACTCGATGAGGGTCGCCGCGAGCGGTTGGCCGACGCGGTGGGCAGTTTTGAGCAGGTGTTGATCACCGCTGCCGTGGGAGCAGATGTTCCCGCTCGACTTGCCGCGACGCGCATCGGTATTGCTTCGGGCGCGATTGTTGACGAGGTGTGATGGACGAGCCGACCATTCCGCCCGCCCCGGCGTCCACTGATCGGGATCCCACAGAATCAGAGGCCAGCGCGGTGTACCGTCGGCTCCGCAGGGTCTTTGGCGACCCCGCGATGCGATCGACGGATGCTCGCAAACGCGCCACGCGCATCCCCGGTGACTCAGCGCCCTTCGGCGTGGGTCGAGACCCCTCGGGTCTTGGCGATGTGCTCGACTCGGTTACCCAGACACTGGGCTGGACATCGCCGCTCGCCCGCGGCGAGCTCTTGACGGCGTGGCCCGAGCTCGTGGGAGTCGACATCGCGGCGCACTCGGAACCCGTCGGTATTGACGATGGCGTGCTGACCATTCAGTGCGATTCCACCGCGTGGGCAACCCAACTGCGCATCATGCGAGCGGAAATCTTGACGACGATCCTGCGGCAATACCCCGATGCGCAGGTCTCGAGCATCCGTTTTTCTGGGCCAGGCGCGCCCAGCTGGAAGCGCGGGCCGCGATCGGTGCCTGGTCGAGGCCCCCGCGATACCTACGGCTGAACGCGCGAGGTCGCGAATGCAAATCACTCCACCACAGGCGCGATATCTCCCCAGAGGCCCGTTCTGACGGCTCCCAGGGGCCTTTTCTTGGTAGGATGGACCCGCCACATCGGGGGTCAGTTTTGCCTCGGTCGGTCGGCCACCAACGAACCATTCGGCGGGAGCGCACCTTCACATGACCACTTCGTCCTCCACCCCCTCCGAAAACCCAGCAGACGACTCGCCGCAGATTTCGGCTGACGTCGTCGCCGAGCAGTCGTCGTCAGGCATCTCGAAGCCCAACACTCCTACGCCGCGCAACGACCACAGCTACGGTGCCGGCGACATTCAGGTGCTCGAAGGTCTCGAAGCCGTTCGCAAGCGCCCCGGTATGTACATCGGTTCGACGGGCCCGCGTGGTTTGCACCACCTGGTCTACGAAATCGTCGACAACTCCGTCGACGAAGCCCTCGCCGGTCACTGCGACACGATTCACGTGACGCTGCTCGCCGACGGTGGTGTTCGCGTCGTCGACAACGGTCGCGGCATCCCGGTTGACGAGCACCCGGTCGAGAAGAAGTCGACCGTTGAGGTCGTGCTCACGATCTTGCACGCCGGCGGAAAATTCGGTGGCGGCGGCTACGCCGTCTCGGGTGGTTTGCACGGCGTCGGCAGCTCGGTCGTGAACGCGTTGTCGGAGCGCCTCGCGGTAGAGGTGCGTCGTCAAGGCAACGTGTACGCGCAGACATACCAACACGGTGTTCCGGATGCTCCGCTCGCGAAGGGCGCCGCAACCGACGACACCGGCACGACCATCTCGTTCTGGCCGAACGGCGAGATCTTCGAAACCACCGAGTTCGACTACGACACCTTGCGCACGCGCTTTCAGCAAATGGCCTTCCTCAACAAGGGACTGCGCATCACGATCGCCGACGAGCGACGTGACAGTGACGCCGAACTCGACGCCGCTCCGCGGCGGGAAGAATTTCTCTACGAGAAGGGTCTTGTCGACTACGTCGAATTCTTGAACTCGGCGAAGAAGATCGAGGTCGTGCACCCCGAGATCATCTCGTTTGAATCGGAAGACACCGAGCGGCGCATCGCCCTCGAGGTCGCGATGCAGTGGACGAATGCCTATTCAGAGTCGGTGCACACCTACGCCAACACCATCAACACGCACGAGGGTGGCACGCACGAAGAAGGCTTCCGCGCCGCGTTGACGACACTTGTCAACAAGTACGCGCGTGACAAGGGCATCCTGAAAGAGAAAGACGAAAACCTCTCGGGCGACGACGTTCGCGAGGGCCTCACGGCCGTCATTTCGATCAAGCTCGGTGAGCCGCAGTTCGAAGGTCAGACCAAGACCAAGCTGGGCAACACCGAAGCCAAGTCGTTCGTGCAGAAGGTTGCCGGCGAGCACCTCGCCGATTGGTTCGAACGCAACCCGGCCCAAGCGAAAGACGTCATCCGCAAGGCACTACAGGCATCGGCTGCCCGCATCGCCGCGCGCAAGGCGCGCGAGCAGACTCGCCGCAAGGGCCTGCTCGAGTCGGGTGGCATGCCCGGAAAGCTCAAAGACTGCCAGTCGAAAGACCCGTCGCTGAGCGAGATCTTCATCGTCGAGGGCGACTCGGCCGGCGGCTCGGCTGTTCAAGGCCGCAACCCCGAGACGCAAGCGATTCTGCCGCTGCGCGGCAAGATCTTGAACGTCGAGAAGGCGCGCCTCGACCGCGCCCTCGGCAACGCTGAAGTTCAAGCGATGATCACCGCGTTCGGCGCGGGCATTGGCGAAGACTTCGACCCCGACAAAGTTCGGTATCACAAGATCGTTCTCATGGCCGATGCCGACGTTGACGGCCAGCACATCACGACGTTGTTGCTCACGCTGCTCTTCCGGTACATGCGGCCGCTCATCGATCTCGGCTACGTGTACCTTGCTCAGCCTCCGCTCTATCGCCTCAAGTGGACGAACTCGGAACACGAATACGTCTACAGCGATCGCGAGCGGGATGTGCTGCTTGAGTCGGGGCTCGCGGGCGGCAAGCGCATCCCGAAAGACAACGGCATTCAGCGGTACAAGGGTCTCGGCGAAATGAACCACCAAGAGCTGTGGGACACCACGATGAACCCGGCGTCACGCACCCTGCTGCAGGTCACTCTTGAAGACGCCGCTGTTGCCGACAGCGTTTTCTCGACTCTCATGGGCGACGACGTCGAGCAGCGCCGCACGTTCATTCAGCAGAACGCAAAAGACGTGCGCTTCTTAGACATCTAGCAACGGCCATCTAGTCGAGGCTGCGTTCCCCTCTCACCACCACCGAAGGACTTCACTCATGGCAGACGACACCACGGGCACCGAACCGGTCGACTACGGGCCGGGCGGTCGGGTGAACCAGGTCGACCTACAGCTCGAGATGCAGCGGTCGTACCTCGACTACGCGATGAGCGTCATCGTCGGGCGCGCGCTGCCTGACGTGCGTGATGGCCTCAAGCCCGTGCACCGCCGCGTCATCTACGCGATGTTCGACGGTGGCTACCGCCCCGACAAGGCGTACTCCAAGTGCTCGCGTGTCGTCGGCGACGTCATGGGGCAGTTCCACCCGCACGGTGACTCGGCGATCTACGACGCACTTGTGCGACTCGTGCAGCCGTGGTCGATGCGCTACCCGCTCGCGGCCGGCCAGGGCAACTTTGGCTCGCCCGGCAACGACGGCGCGGCTGCGCCGCGATACACCGAAACCAAAATGGCGCCACTCGCCATGGAGATGGTTCGGGATATCGAAGAAGACACCGTCGACTTCCAAGACAACTACGACGGTCGCACGCAAGAGCCGAGCATCCTGCCCGCGCGGTTCCCCAATCTCTTGGTCAACGGCTCGGTGGGTATCGCGGTGGGTATGGCCACCAACATTCCTCCGCACAACTTGCGTGAGGTGGCGGCCGCCGCGCTCTGGCACCTCGAGAACCCCGACGCTGATCGCGAAAGCCTGCTCGAGGCCATCTTGCAGCGCGTCAAGGGTCCCGACTTTCCGACCGGCGCCCAGATTCTCGGTGTCAAGGGAATCCACGACGCTTATCGCACCGGTCGTGGCTCGATCACCATGCGCGCGGTCGTCACGGTTGAAGAGATTCAGAACCGCACGTGCCTCGTTATCACCGAGCTGCCCTACCAAGTCAACCCCGACAACCTTGCGATCAAGATCGCCGACCTCGTCAAAGAGGGCAAGCTCGGCGGCATCGCCGACATTCGCGATGAGTCGTCGGGACGCACGGGTCAACGCCTCGTCATTGTGCTCAAGCGTGATGCGGTCGCGAAGGTTGTGCTCAACAACCTCTACAAGCACACGCAACTGCAAGACAACTTCGGCGCCAACATGCTCGCGATCGTCGATGGTGTGCCGCGTACGCTGCCGATCGATGGCTTCATCACCTACTGGGTCTCGCACCAAATCGAGGTCATCGTTCGACGCACGGCGTTCCGACTCGCCAAAGCCGAGGCCGACGCCCACATTTTGCGCGGTTACCTTAAGGCGCTGGATGCCCTTGACGAGGTCATCGCCCTCATTCGCCGCTCGCCCACGGTCGACGAGGCTCGCGAAGGCCTGATCGAGCTGCTCGATGTTGACGAGCTGCAAGCGACGGCCATCCTCAACCTGCAGCTTCGTCGCCTCGCCGCGCTCGAACGGCAGAAGATTCAGGATCAGGCAGAAGAGCTCGAGCGCCTCATCGCTGACTACCAGGCGATTCTCGCGAGCCCTGAACGTCAGCGCACCATCGTCTCCGACGAGCTCACCGAAATCGTTGACAAGTACGGCGACGAGCGTCGCACCGAGATCATGATGGGCTTCGACGGCGACATGAGCGTCGAAGACCTGATTCCCGTCGAAGAAATGGTCGTCACGGTCACGCGCGGCGGGTACATCAAGCGCACGCGCAGCGACAACTACCGCTCGCAACACCGCGGCGGCAAGGGCGTCAAGGGCGCACAGTTGCGCGCCGATGATGTCGTCGAGCACTTCTTCGTCACCACCACCCATCACTGGCTGTTGTTCTTCACGACGACCGGACGGGTGTACCGCCTCAAGGCGTACGAAGTGCAAGAGGCCGGGCGTGACGCCAAAGGCCAGCACGTCGCCAACCTGCTCGCGCTGCAACCCGACGAAGAGATCGCGCAGATTCTCGACATTCGCGACTACTCGGTGGCGCAGCACCTCGTGCTTGCCACGCGCAACGGCCTCGTCAAGAAGACGGCGCTGACCGAGTACGACACCAACCGCACGGGTGGCATCATCGCGATCAACCTGCGCGAAGGCGACCAGCTCGTGTCGGCGATGCTCGCCGATGACTCTGACGACATCCTGCTCGTGTCGCGACGCGGCATGTCACTGCGGTTCACGGCCGATGACTCGGCACTGCGGCCCATGGGTCGCTCGACCTCGGGCGTGACCGGCATGAAGTTTCGCGAGGGCGATGAACTGCTGTCGGCATCCGTCGTCGGCGACCGTGGGTATGTCTTCGTCGTCACCGAGGGTGGTTACGCAAAGCGCACCGAGGTTGAGCAGTATCGCGTGCAGCAGCGTGGCGGTTTGGGCATCAAGGTTGCCAAGCTCAGTGACGACCGCGGAGCCCTCGCCGGCGGCCTGATCGTGGCCGACGACGATGAGGTGCTCGTGGTCATGCAAAATGGCAAGGTGGTACGCTCCTCGGTGGCCGAAGTGCCCGCCAAGGGCCGCGACACCATGGGGGTCGTGTTCGCCCGACCCGATGACGACGACCGCATCATTGCAATCGCCCGCAACAGCGAGCGCAACCTCGTTGATGCTGACGCCGATACCGCTCCCGAGACCGACACCGATACCAGCACTGACACCGATACCGCCGAAGCCGCACCCGCGGCCGAGGGTGGAAAGGACGAGAACGCGTGAGTACAGTCGCCGAGAAACTGCAGCGTAAGTCGCAGCGCCAGGCCCCGACGAAGCAGGTTCGCCTCAAGCTCGTCTACATCGACTTCTGGTCGGCGGTGAAGTTGTCGTTCTTGGTCGCCATTTGCGGCGCCATCTTGCTGCTCGTCTCGACCTTGTTGGTGTGGATCGTGCTGAGCTCGCTTGGCGTTATCGAGCAGATCGACTCGGTTTTCACCGACATCATCGGTGAAGACGCGGCGAGCCTCGCGAGTGTCTTCTCGCTTGGACAGGTCATGTTCTTCGCCACGATCGTTGCGCTCCTGAACATTGTGGGTGGTACGGCCATCGGCGCCATTAGCGCCCTGCTGTACAACTTGAGCGTGCGCCTCACGGGCGGACTGCTCGTCGGGTTCACCAACAACTGATCAATCGCCCGCTCGATTGGGCGGGCGTGACCGGATGCAGTACAGTCGTATCCGGTCTCACGGGGATATAGCTCAGGCGGTTAGAGCGCTTCGCTGATAACGAAGAGGTCCCAGGTTCAAGTCCTGGTATCCCCACGCATTGTCTGTCACGCCGCCGCTTCTGCGGCGTGACGGCGCTTCCGCGAGACGAGCGCGGTCGTCTCCCTTCGCGGATCGCCACCACGATGCACTGGGGCCTTAGCTCAATTGGTAGAGCGCCTGCTTTGCAAGCAGGAGGTCAGGAGTTCGATTCTCCTAGGCTCCACTCCTTCCCACCGCTCTGATAGTCGGGCTCACGCTCGACGCGCGACCGCATAACCTGCGTTCGCGGAGTTCGATTCTTCTAGGCTCCACTCCTTTTAAGATCGCGCCGCCGCTCCTGCGGCGCGATGTCGCATCCGCGAGACGAGCGTGGTCGTCTCACTTCGCGTCGCGACCACGGCCTGCTCGAACCCGCTCATGCGGCGCGATGCCGCTTCTACTCGGGCTCGGTCAGGCTGGGTCGAAGGTGATTGTCGCCGTGAGGCCGTGCGGGTCGCGGCGCGTCAGACTGACCTCGGCACCACTCGCGCGCGCGAGTTCGGCCACGATCGAGAGGCCGAGGCCCGTGCCTGGGGTCGTGGTTCCCCCGCGCCAGAAGCGGTCGAACGCTCGCGCGAGTTCGTCGTCGGACATCCCGGGGCCATCATCGTGCACGGCCAGTGACGGTCGTTCGCCGCCCGAGATGATCAGGCGGATACCGTCGCCCTCTCGCGAGACGGCCAAAGCGTTGTCGATGATGTTGTCGAGCATCTGGTCGACCCCGGTCGGCACCGCCAACACCGGCACGGCGTTCGGCGCCTCGATCGTCAGGCCGATGCCACTTTCGGCTGCGAGAGGCTCCCACTGATCAACGCGTTCGCGAGCAATCGCGGCGAGGTCAACGGAGACGACTGGGCTTACGGATGCTCCGGCCCGACCGAGCGCCAGCAAGCCCTCGACAATCGTCACGAGGCGGTCGGCTTCCAGTTCGGCAGCGGCCAGTCTTGATGCTGCGCC
>JBJOPU010000005.1:0-17036 GCA_046050505.1 Actinomycetota bacterium | reverse complement strand
GTCGTACTCGGCGAAGTAGCGGCCTTCGCTGTTCTGCCACGGCAACAACGACTCGGCGCTCATGTAGTGGTTGACGAGCGCGCGCCGGTAGCCGTGCTTGCCACTGTTCTCGAGCGAACGGTGCAGCAGATAGCCGTTGAAGAACAGCGCCGCGCCGGCGGGCACCTCAACCGCGATCGCGTCGTCGTCGGTGTACGGAAACCCGAAGGCCTCGTCGGTGCAGTCGAAGCGCTCATCGGTCTGCTCGCGGTCGGGGTAGAGCACGCCGCGCGCGTGCGAACCGGGCAGCACCCACAGGCAGCCGTTCTCGGTCGTGGCGTCGTCGAGCGCGATCCACACGCCACACAGCGAGCGGTCGCGCGTCGGAATGAAGTGCTCGTCTTGGTGCCAGGCCTGGCCCGGCTTGCCCTCTGACTTGATGAACAGCATCGACTGCATGGCCTTGACGTTCGGGCCGATCACGCGCGTGAGGCCGTCGACGATCCGAGGGTGCCGCATGATCTGCCGGGCGACCTCGCTGATTTTGTGCGGGTGGTGGATGCACAAGTACTGCCGCAGCACGTCGGCGTCGCTCTGCCCCGGGTGAGCATCCACGGCCGAATCATCGGGATTCAGGCCCGCTCGGCAAATGCGCAGGGCCTCGGAGTTGACCTCAGCCACTTCGCCCGCGGTGAGGGCGCCGCGCAGCACGGCGAACCCGTCGCGCGCGTATTGGGCAACGAAGGCCTCATCGATGGCATCGTGCATGACGAGCGGTGCGTGAACAGCGATGGTCATGACTTAGATCATACCTAAAGGCCCCAGTTGGCATAGGGGAGAACCCCCATTGCTCGGCGGTGCCCATCGCGCCACAGTGGAGTCATGCTCAGCCGCATTCTGCCCGTCGCCCTGATTGCCACTCTGGCCTTGTCGGCCTGTGCTGCTCCGGCGCCGGTAGCCTCGCCCTCGGCGGCCGCGGCGAGCAGTTCGAGCGCTCCCTCCCCCACTTCCACGCCCGAGCCCGAGCCCGTGCCGGCCGAGCTCGTGGTGCTCAACGTGGGCGTGCAGCTCTATGACTCAGCGGGCACCGAAATCGGGGCGTTCGCGTGGGCCGACGAAGCACCACGCGCGCTCGAGGTGCTCGAGCTCGCCTTTGGAGCGCCCGTCTCGACGGGGCTCATTCCCGGAGAAGGTGCTCACACCGCGGACTACGAGACGTACACCTTCGAGGGCGGCGTGACCTACTACACCGCCATCAACCTTGAAAAGCCGCGCAATGAGTTTCACGCGCCCTCGATTGTGCGGGTTGACCCCAGCACCGACGATGTCGACGTGACCATTCGCACGCCGCAAGGCCTCGAAGTCGGAGGAACCCAGGCCGAGGTTCTCGCACTATCCCCCGTGGCGAATCGTCGGCACATGCTCGGCACGGTCTACCTGATCGACCCCGTCGACCCGAGCCTCGTGAGTGCTCCCGAAGACTCGACCGACACGATCGGCATCATCGTCGACGCGGGCGGCGTCATCGTGCAGATCATGACGCCGTTTCCGACCAACCCGCTCTAGGGGCGCTCCCGCTCTAGGGGCGAAGCCCGCCGATGGATGCTCGCACAGGCCGCGCCGCCTTGTTCTGCGGTCGCCTGCGGTCAAGGCCCCCGGCCATTCCTCAGCTCTTCATTATCGAGGAAGATCCAGGTATTGCAATCCGCGTCTCGTGACGTGATGCTGAGTGCATGCGCTCTCGACTGCTCGCCGTTTCCCTTCTTGCGACACTTTGCCTCACCGGATGCGCGGGACCCGCACCCGAGGCCGCAACGTCGCCGACCGCAACGCCGTCGACCACACCCACCCCGACGCCGACCCCCGAAGATCCTGTTCCGGCCGATCTCGTCGTGCGTGGCCTGGGTGTTGAGCTGTACGACAGCGAGGGCGAACTGGTCGGCTCCTTCATCTGGTCAGACGAGACTACGACCGCGCTCTCGGTACTCGAGTTGGCGTTTGGGCCTGCTCCGGCCCCGGGCTTTCAAGCTGGAGACGGCACGCACATCGCCGACTTCGACACGTACGACTTTGGGGGCATCGTCTACGGCACAGCGGCAGGGCTCACGAAGCCGCGCACCGAGTACTTCTTGCCTTCGTGGGTGCAGGTCAGCACGGGATCTCCGATCAACGGAGTGAGCATCAGCACAATTGAAGGACTGCACGTCGGGAGCCCTCTTGCTGATGTTCTCGCTCTATCCCCTGACCCCGCGCTGACGGACCCCCGACCACTCGGCACGTCGTACCTGATCGACCCGGTCGACCCCATCTTGGCCGCCGACCCTGAGCAGTCGACCGACATGGTCTCGCTCGTGGTCGACGAAGCCGGCGCGGTGGTACTCATCGATGCGCCCCGCCGCTCGCGCACGTTCTTCTGAGGACGCGGAGAGCAAGCCGGCTAGTTCTGCGGGAAGCCCAGGTTGATCCCTCCATGCGAAGGGTCGAGCCAGCGTGACGTGATCGCCTTCTCGCGCGTGAAGAACGGAATCGCCTGCGTGCCGTAGGCCTTGGCGTCGCCGAAGAGCGAGTTCTTCCAGCCACCGAACGAGTAGTAGCCGACGGGAACGGGAATCGGCACGTTGATGCCGACCATGCCCACGGTCACTTCGTTCTGGAAGCGACGCGCGGCGCCGCCGTCGTTCGTGAAGATCGCCGTGCCGTTGCCGTACTGCGAGCCGTTGATGAGCGCGAGGCCCTCGTCGTAGCTCTTCACGCGCACGACCGAAAGCACCGGCCCGAAGATCTCTTCGGTGTAGACCTTCGAGCTCGTCGGCACCTTGTCGATCAGCGTGGGGCCGAGCCAGAAGCCGTTCGGGTCGCCGTCGACCTCGATGCCGCGGCCGTCAACGACAATCTCGGCGCCATCCTGCTCGGCGATCTCGAGGTACGAAGCCACCTTGTCGCGGTGCACGTCGGTGATGAGCGGGCCCATGTCGCAGTTGCGCGTGCCGTCGCCGACCTTCAAGGTCGACATGCGCGACTGGATCTTTTCGATGAGCGCATCGGCCACGGGCTCGACGGCGACGACGACCGAGATGGCCATGCACCGCTCGCCGGCCGAGCCGAAGCCCGCGTTGACGGCCGAGTCGGCCACGAGGTCGAGGTCGGCGTCGGGCAGCACGAGCATGTGGTTCTTCGCTCCGCCGAGGGCCTGCACGCGCTTGCCGTGCTTCGAGGCGGTCTCGTAGATGTACTTGGCGATGGGCGTCGAACCCACGAAGCTGATCGAAGCGACGTCGGGGTGCTCGAGCAGAGCATCCACACTCTCCTTGTCGCCGTTGACGACGTTGAACACGCCGTCGGGCAGACCCGAGGCCTTGAAGAGCTCGGCCATCCAGATGGCGGCGCTCGGGTCTTTCTCCGAGGGCTTCAGCACGACCGTGTTGCCCGCCGCGATCGCGAGCGGGAAGAACCACAGCGGCACCATGGCCGGAAAGTTGAAGGGGCTAATGATGCCCACAACGCCGAGCGCCTGGCGGATTGAGTAGACGTCGACGCCCGTCGAGACGTTCTCGCTGTACTCGCCCTTCATGAGCTGCGGGATGCTGCACGCGAGTTCGACGACCTCAAGGCCGCGCGCAATCTCGCCGCCCGCGTCGCTCAGCACCTTGCCGTGCTCGTTCGTCAGAATCGCAGCCAGTTCGTCTTTGCGCGCGTTGAGGCCCTCCCGGAACGCGAACATGATCTGCTGGCGCTTCGCGATCGAGGTGCCCGACCAGCCCGCGAACGCGGCCTTGGCCACCTGCACAGCGTGGTCGACGTCGGCCGTGGTCGCGAGCGCGACCTCGCGCTGCGTCTCACCCGTGGCGGGGTTGTAGACGGGGGCGGTGCGGGTGGATGCCCCGGCGAACTCCGCGCCGTTCACCCAGTGCTTGACGACCGACATGTGTGCTCCTTCGCTCAACGATTCGTGCTCAGTCTGCGGGGTCGCGGCTCTGCGATCAAGCGCCATCGGTGCACAGTGAATGTGCAGAAACGCAGATCACCGTGGGGGCCTAGTGCGGCGGCAAGAGTTCGTCGCGCCGCTCGGCCACTTCGCGCCGCAGAGCATCGCGCACGATCGCCACAGCGTCGATCGCCGGGCTGTCGCTGCGCTGCGAGAGCATGAACGGCAGCCGAAAGTCGATCGCACGCGGCAGCACGGGCTCGAGCCCCGCGGCGCCCTCGCCCATGAAGGCGTGCAACAGGCCGATGCCCGCTCCGGCTCTCGTCGCTTCGAGCTGCGCAAACACATTCGTTGAACCGAAGCCGAGCCGCATGCCCTCGAGCTCGGGAGAGAGGTCGAGTTCGCGCACCGTGAGCAGGGCATCCACGTAGAAAACAAGGTCGTGGCCCTTGAGGTCAGCGGGCGTGCGAATCGCGGGCCGCGCCGCGAGATAGCTCGGCGCCGCGTAAAGCCGCAGGGCGTATTCGGTCAGCAGCTCGGCCGCCACGCGCGAGCCCGCGGGCGAGCCAACCGTCACGGCGAGGTCGAAGCCCGAGCCGCGCAAGCTCAACGGGCGCGTCGAGGTCACGAGTTCGAGTGCGATTCCGGGATGCTCGGCGCGCACTCGCGCGAGCGCCGGAGCCGCAAACAGCGAGCCGAACCCCTCGGGTGCCGCCATGCGCACGGTGCCCCGCACGGCGTCGGTACCGGACGCGGCCGCCGCCACCACTTGCTCCATGAGCCCCTCGAGGGGTGCCGCGCGCTCGACGACATCGCGACCAATCGCCGTGAGCTGCCAGCCGTCGGCACCACGGTCGAGCAATCGCGCACCCAGGGCCGCTTCGAGCCGGTCGAGGCGTCGTCGCACGGTCGTGTGGTCGACCCCGAGCAGCGCCGCTGCCGAGACGAGGCGGCCGACGCGCGCGACCGCGAGCAAGTAGCGCACGTCGTCGGCGCTCACCTCGTGCGGATCAGGGCCAGAACTCATGCGCCCAGCGTAGGGCGGGCGTCGGACTGGCGGAGGGCTCACGTCGGTGGCGACTGGCACACTGAGCGGCATGGACTTCGTGCTTCCGCTCGTGATCGGTCTGCTGATCGGCGCCGTGCTCGGCGCCCTGCTCGGCCTCGTGCTCGCTCGGCGCGGTTCGGGCGGCGACCCGGCGGTCGTCGAAGCGCGCCACCAAACCGCGATTGCCGAGATTCGCGCCGAAGAGGCGCAGCACCGAGCGCAGCTCTCTACCGAGCTCGCGGCCCTGCAGGCCACCGCCGCCGGCTTGCGTGAGCAAATCGGCTCGGCCCAAGAGCAGTACCGCGAACTCGTGGAGCGTGTTCGTACAGAACAAGCGGCTCAGGTCGAGCGTGAGCGTGCCGAAAGCAAGGTGTTGCAGCAGCTCGCGCCGGTGCAAGAGACCCTGCGCTCGATGCAGGCAAAGGTCACCGAGCTCGAAACGCAGCGCAGCCTGCAGCACGGTGAGCTCACGCAACAACTGAAGTCGGCGACGGAAGCCGAAGAACGACTGCGGGCCACGGCCGAGTCGCTCGCCGGCGCGTTGCGCAGCAATTCGACGCGCGGCGTGTGGGGTGAGACGCAACTGCGACGCGTCGTCGAAGCAGCCGGACTCATCGAACGCGTCGACTTCGACGTGCAGTGGAGCGTGAGCTCTGACGCCGGCGCTGGCCGACCCGACATGGTCATTCACCTGCCTGGCGGCAAGCACATTCCCGTAGATGCCAAGGTGCCGTTCGACGCCTACCTCGCCGCGAGCCAGATCGCGATCACCGCGACGGGCGAGGAGGGTGACCGCCGCAAGCGCTTGCTCAACGATCACGTCAAGGCCGTGCGCGCCCACATCGACGCTCTCGGCTCGAAGGCCTACTGGGCGGGCCTGGGCACCTCACCCGAGATGGTCATCGCCTTCATTCCGAGCGAGTCGCTCGTGTCGTCGGCCATGGAGGCCGACCCGGCGATCATGGACTACGCCTTCTCGAAGCGCGTGGCGCTCGCCTCGCCCGTGACCCTCTGGTCGGTGCTGAAGACCGTGGCGTTCTCGTGGCAACAAGACGTGCTGACGGCCGACGCTCAAGTGCTCTTTGACCTCAGCCGCGAACTTTATTCGCGCCTCTCGACCATGACTGGGCACGTCGAAAAGCTCGGTCGCGCCATCGAGAGCACGATCAAGAATTACAACGGCTTCGTAGGCTCGCTCGAGCGACAAGTGTTGCCCACGGCTCGCAAGTTGCAGAAGCTCGACGAGTCGACCGTGCTCGGTCCTCTTGCGGCCATCGAAGACTCGCCCCGCGACCTCACGGCGATGGAACTCGTCGCAGACCTCGAAGAGCCCGCCGCCGCCCACCCCGAGCTGGAGTTCAGCACTCTCGACGACAGCGACGCACGCGAGTAGCGTGCCTCGCATGATCGACTACACCTTCGTTTTCAGCGGCTTCGCCGTCACCGACATCGACGCTGCTCGCACGTTCTACCGTGACGCCCTCGGCCTCACCGTCAACGACGAGTCGATGGGCCATCTCTCGATCGACCTTCCGGCCGGCGGCTTCGTGCTCGTGTACCCGAAAGGCGATCACGTCGCGGCGACCTACACGATGCTCAACCTTGAAGTGAGCGACATCGATTCGGCGGTTGACGAGCTCACAAGTCGGGGCGTCACGATGCTGCGCTACGACGGCATGCACCACGACGAGCGCGGAATCGTTCGGGGCATTGCGGCAGACCAAGGGCCCGACATCGCCTGGTTCGCCGACCCCTCGGGCAACATCATCTCCGTGCTCCACAACGCCGACTAAACCGCTCGACCGTTTCACCCCTCGCCCCCAGGGCCACGCCGGGATAAGATGAAGTCCGCTTCACCAACGTCGGCGAATCCGTCGACGACCCGACCCCGGCGAAAGATCGACGATGACCCAACGCCCTTGGAGTACCCACTACGCCGACGACGTCGCGCCCGAGCTGGGCGAGATTCCGTTTGCACACTTGCCCGCCCTCGTCCGCGCATCGGCGGTCGACTACGGCAGCACGATCGCGTTCACGCAGTGCATGCCGAACGGCATGAACGGCTCACTCACCTACGACCGCATCGACGCGCTGTCGGATGACTTCGCCACCTACTTGCGTGAGGTCGTCGGGCTCAGCGCGGGTGACCGCGTTGCCGTACAGATGCCGAACTGCCTGAGCTACCCCATCGTCGCGTTCGGCATCCTGAAGGCTGGGTGCGTACTCGTCAACACCAACCCGCTCTACACCGCCACCGAGATGGTGCACCAGTTCAGCGACTCGGGCGCCAAGGCGCTCGTTGTCATCGACATGTTCGCCGACCGTCTTCCTGAGGTGCTGCCGAAGACCTCGATCGAGACCGTCGTGACTGTGCGTATCTCTGAGTTCTTCCCGCCCGTGATCGCGGGCGTCATCCGCATGGTGCAGAAGGTCTGGAGCCGCTCACTGCCGAAGATCACGGTTGCTCACACGTCGCTTAAGGCGGCGTTGAGCGCCGGACGCGCGGCTACGTCGGCTGACAAGCTCGAGGCGTACGTCGCCGATCTCGGCCCCGACTCGCTCGCGGCCCTGCAGTACACGGGCGGTACGACGGGGGTGTCGAAGGGAGCCATGCTCTCGCACGGCAACCTCGTCGCCAACACGCTGCAGATGATTCAGATGTGTGGCGGCTACATGCGGCCCGGCACCGAAGTGGTCTTGACGGCCCTGCCGCTCTACCACATCTTCGCCTTCACGGTGAATCTGCTCGGCTTCTACCGCTTGGGCGCCCGCAACATCCTGGTGCCCTCGCCGCGCCCGCCGAGCAACCTGAAGCGTGCGTTCGAGAACTACAAGATCACGTGGGTCACGGGCGTCAACACGCTCTTCAACGCCTTGCTCAACGAGCGCTGGTTTCTCGACAGCCCGCCTCGCCACTTGCGCGCCTCGGCCGCCGGAGGCATGGCGTTGCACGACTCCGTCGCCGCCCAGTGGCGCGAGGTCACGGGCACCCCGATCGTTGAGGGCTATGGCCTCACCGAGACCTCGCCGGTGTTGAGCTTCAACCCCTTCGGCCCCTCAGCGAAAGACGGCACGATCGGCATTCCGGTGCCCTCGACCGAGCTTCGCTGCATTGACGAGAAGGGCAAAGAGGTCACGCCCGGAACGCCCGGTGAGATCGCGGCCAAGGGCCCGCAGGTCATGCTCGGCTACTGGCAACGACCCGACGACACGGCGGCGAGCATCGTCGACGGTTGGTTCCGCACCGGCGACGTCGCCGAAATGGACGCCGATGGCTTCTTCACGATTGTCGATCGCAAGAAAGACATGATTCTCGTGAGTGGATTCAATGTCTACCCCAACGAGATCGAAGAGCGCATCGCCTCGCTTGCGGGCGTGCTCGAGGTTGGTGTTGTGGGCATTCCCGACGACAAGTCGGGCGAGTCGGTGCGCGCCTACATCGTGGCGGGCACGGATGCTCCTACCGAGGCTGCCGTGCTCGAACACTGCCGCGAAACCCTCGCCGCCTACAAGGTTCCGAAGTCGGTGCGATTCGTCGACGAATTGCCCAAGAGCCCCATCGGCAAGATTCTGCGACGCGAACTGCGGGCCGAAGCGGTCACCTCTGCCACCGCCAGTATCGAGACCCAAGGAAGGGAACTCTCGTGATCACCCCGCTCATCATTGCCACGCAGGCGGTCGTCAACGAGCAAGACGTTGTCACTCCCTTCGAGCAGAACCTGCTCGTGGGCCTCGTGTTCGTCATCATGTTTGGTCTCGGCGCCGGCCTCACACCGCGCGACTTCAAGCTCGCGATCAAACGCCCGTCGGGGCTCATCATCGGCTTCGTGACCCAGTTCGGCATCATGCCGGTGCTGGCCTACGTGCTGTGCCTCGTGTTCTTGTTCCAGCTCGCTCCGGAGATCGCGGTTCCGCTGTCGATCGGAGCGCTGCTCATGGGAGCGGTTCCCGCGGGAACGACGTCGAACATGTTCACGTACTTCTCGAAGGGCAACCTCGCGCTGAGCGTCATGATGACGACCAACTCCACACTGTGGGCCATCATCATGACGCCTCTCGCCCTCGCAATCTTCGGCAACCTGCTGTTTGCCGGAGAGAACTCCGAGTTCCAGATTCCGATCACGAACATCGTCGTGACGCTCGCGGTGCTTTTGATCCCGGTTGTGCTCGGGATGCTCATCCGCCGCTACAGCGCCAACATCGGTGCCGTGCTCGAACTCATGGGCGGATTCTTCGGACTGTTCTTCATCGTGTTCCTGGTGGCCACGTGGGTTCCGCGCAACTGGTCCCTGCTCACCTCAACGGCGTGGCAGACCTACGTCGTGGCGATCGGGCTCGGTCTGTTTGGCATCGCGATCGCCTACGGCATTTCGCGGGCCATCCGGTTGCACCCCGCTAACGCGCGCACGATCGCTCTCGAGACGGGCATTCAGAACGGCCCACTCGCGATTGCGATCATCTTGCTCACCTTTAGCGGCAACCCCGACATCGGCCTGATCTTGATCGTGCCGGCGCTCTACTCGCTGTTCATCGTGCTGATCTCGACGGTGGTGACCTTCATCTTCCGCCGCGCCAACACGGCGGCCGAGCAGAAAATCCCCAACCTCCTGTAGCCGCAACCGACAACAAGCACACGTGGGGTCCGGACCGAGCCGGGCCCCACGTTCTTGTTTGCGCGCCGCCCGCGGGCGCCGCACTGTGCTGGCCTGCGCCTCGCCCACGGGCGCCGCACTGTGCTTGCTACGCCTCGCCGGTCGGCGATGCGAACTGCGCCTCGTAGAGTCGCGCGTAAGCGCCGGGCGTGGCGAGCAGTTGCTCGTGCGTGCCCTGCTCGACGATGCGGCCCGCCTCCATGACCAGGATGAGGTCGGCGTCGCGGATGGTCGAGAGACGGTGCGCGATGACGAAGCTCGTGCGGTCGCGGCGCAGCGCCGCCATGGCGTGCTGCACGAGCACCTCGGTGCGGGTGTCGACCGAGCTTGTCGCCTCGTCGAGGATGAGCACGCTCGGGCGCGCGAGGAAGGCGCGCGCGATCGTTAGCAGCTGCTTCTCGCCGGCACTCACGTTCGAGCCGTCATCATCGAGCACGGTGTCGTAACCGTCGGGCAGAGCGCCGACGAAGCGGTCGACGTAGGTGGCGCGGGCCGCGTCGAGAATCTCCTCCTCGGTCGCGTCGGGCCGACCGTACGCGATGTTGTCGCGAATCGTGCCGCCGAACAGCCAGGTGTCTTGCAGCACCATGCCCATGCGCGAACGCAGGTCGTCGCGCGTCATCGCGGCGATGTCGACGCCGTCGAGCGTGATGCGCCCGCCGTCGAGCTCGTAGAACCGCATCATGAGGTTGACGAGGGTCGTCTTTCCGGCGCCCGTCGGGCCCACGATCGCGATCGTCTGCCCGGGCTCGGCCACGAGCGAGAGCCCGTCGATGAGCGGCACCTCGGGGTCGTATCGGAACGACACGTTCTCGAAGACCAACCGGCCCGTGGTGGCATCGGGAGTCGCCGCGGGTGACGGGTCGGGGGTTTGCTCGGGCGCATCCATCAGTTCAAAAACGCGCTCGGCACTCGCGACACCCGATTGCAGCAGATTCGCCATCGAGCCGAGCTGGCTGAGCGGTTGCGTGAACTGGCGCGAGTACTGAATGAAGGCCTGCACGCCGCCGATCGTCATCGCGCCGGTCGTCACGAGCAGCCCGCCGACGACAGCGATGGCGACGTAGACGAGGTTTCCGACGAACATGATCGCGGGCATGATGATGCCGCTCACGAACTGCGCGCCGAAACTCGCGGTGTAGAGCTGCTCGTTCTTCTCGAGGAACCGCTGCTCGACCTCGCGCTGCCGGCCGAACACCTTCACGAGCGCGTGGCCCGTGAAGGTCTCTTCGATCTGCGCGTTGAGCTCACCGGTGTGCGCCCACTGCGCCACGAAAAGCTTTTGCGAGCGCTTGGCGATGACCGCCGTGATGACGAGCGTGAGCGGCACGGTGATGAGCGAGACCAACGCCAAGATCGGCGAGATGACGAACATCATGACGATGACGCCGATGACCGTGAGCAACGACGTCAGCAACTGGCTCAGGGTCTGTTGCAGGCTCTGCGAAATGTTGTCGACGTCGTTGGTGACGCGACTGAGCACCTCACCGCGCTGCACCTTGTCGAAGTAGGTTAGCGGCAGACGGTTGAGCTTGCCCTGCACTTCTTCACGCAGGCGATACACGGTGCGCTGCGTGACGCCATTGAGCAAGTAGGCCTGCAGCCACGAGAAGACCGATGAGAACACGTAGACGAGCAAGACAATGCCGAGCAACACGTGAAGGGCATCAAAGTCGATGCCCGCGCCGTCACCCGCCTGGCCTGCTCCGTCACCGTTGCCGAACACGCCGTCGACGATGATGTTGGTCGCCATGCCGAGCAGGGCGGGGCCGACCACGCTCAACAGCACGCTCACGACTCCGAGTGCGATCACGAGATAGACGAGCCCGCGCTCGGGTGCGAGCCGCCCGATGAGGCGCTTGGCTGACGGCCCGAAAGTCATGGCTTTTTCGGCGGGCATTCCGATGCCGCCGCCCATCGGGCCGCCCATGGGCCCGCGGCGTACTCCCCCGGGAGGGCCGACGGGCCGTGCTGGTGCCGTGCTCATGCGCCCACCTCCGCGCGCAACTGGCTATTGACGATTTCGGCGTAGGTCTCGTTGCTCGCGAGCAGCTCGACGTGAGTGCCGCGGCCGACGACCCGGCCCTGGTCGAGCACGATGATCTGGTCGGCGTCTTGCACCGTTGCGACGCGCTGGGCGACGACGATGAGGGTGGCGTCGGTGACCTCGCGGCGCAGGGCTGCTCGCAGCCGGGCATCCGTCGCCGTGTCGAGGGCCGAGAACGAGTCGTCGAAGACGTAGATCTCGGGCCGCTTGACGAGCGCCCGCGCGATCGCGAGTCGCTGCCGCTGGCCACCCGAGACGGTCGTGCCGCCCTGAGCGATCGGCGCCTCGAGCTGCTCGGGCATCTCGCGCACGAAGTCGGCGGCTTGCGCAATCTCGAGCGCCGCCCACAGCTCGTCGTCGGTGGCGTCGGCCTTACCGAATCGCAGATTGCTCGCCACAGTGCCCGAGAACAGGTAGGGGCGCTGCGGCACGAGCCCGATGCGGCTCCACAGCAGGTCGGCGTCGAGCTCGCGCACGTCGACGTCGTCAACGAGCACGGCGCCGCCTGTCGCGTCGAACAGCCGCGGTAGCAGGCTGATGAGCGTCGTCTTGCCGGCGCCCGTGCTGCCGATGATGGCCGTCATCTTTCCGCGCTCGGCCACGAGGCTGACGCCGTCGAGCACGGGATGCTCCGCCCCCGGGTAGGCAAACGTCACGTCGCGCAGCTCAACGCGGCCACTCGCGGTGACTGCCGTGACCGGGTTCGCCGGCAGCACCACCGAGGATGGCGTCTCGAGCACCTCGCCAATGCGGTCGGCCGACACGGCCGCCCGCGGCAGCAACACGGCAATGAAGGTCGCCATGAGCACGGCCATCAAGATCTGGATGAGGTACGTGAGAAAGGCGGTGAGAGCACCGACCTGCATGAGCCCCGACTCAATGCGGTACGACCCAAACCACAGCACCGCGACGCTCGAGACGTTCAGCACGAGCAGCACGATCGGGAACATCAAGGCAAACAGTCGCCCCGCCCGCAGCGCCGTATCGGTGAGCGCGGCGTTGGCATCGGCGAAGCGATCGACCTCTTGCCGTTCGCGAACGAACGCGCGCACAACGCGCATGCCCGTCAGTTGCTCGCGCAGCACGCGGTTGACGGTGTCGATGCGGTCTTGCATGACGCGGAAGAGCGGCACAGTCCGCACGATGATCGCGCTCACGGCGATGAGCAGCACGGGAATCGCCACGGCCATAATGAGCGAGAGCTCGAGGTCTTGCTGCAGCGCCATGATGACGCCGCCGATCGCGAGAATCGGCGCGCTCACGAGCATCGTGCTCGTCATGAGCACGAGCATCTGCACTTGCTGCACGTCGTTGGTCGTGCGCGTGATGAGTGACGGGGCGCCGAAGCGGCTCACCTCGCGCTCGGAGAACATGCCGACGTGCGCGAACACCGCGCCGCGCACGTCACGCCCGAGGGCCATCGCGACGCGGGCGCCGAAGTAGACAGCCGTGATGGCGCACGCGATCTGCACGAGCGTGATCGCGAGCATCGCGCCGCCCACCTGCAGAATGTAGGCCGTGTCGCCCGTGGCAATGCCGCGGTCGATGATTGCCGCGTTGAGCGCGGGCAAGAAGAGCGAGGCGACGGCTTGAGCAAGCTGAAAGACGACGACGCCCGCGATGAGCAGCCCGTAGGGCTTCAAGTACCGCCGGAGAATGAGTGCAAGCATGGCCTGCTCATTCTTCACCCGCGCAGGCCGCCCTCATGACACACGCGTGCCGCTCTCAGCGAACGGGGCGACGGATGCCGAGCTCCCGCTCGAGGATTCACAGAAACGGCGTAACGCCCGACAGCATCACAGAAACGCGACAGACGAGTGTCGACGTTCGATCAGCCGTTCGGTCCAACGGTGTCGCGGACGACCATCGTCAGCTGAAGCGCGTTGAGCAGGGCCTGGTTCTCAGGCTGAGTCGACGGGCACCACCCCGGGCCCGGCTGGATTCCGTACGTAACGTTCTCGATCACGATCGTTATGACGGGCTGGGACAGGAGCGCCACCATCTCATCGACACACAATGCCTGCTCCGCCCCAAAGGGGTACTGCGCATAGGCCATCGCTAACTCAGCGCCCCCTGAATCAACGCGGTAGGCGATTTCGTCCACCACATTCGGATCAAGCGAGTCCGGAGTTCGCGTGAAGACACAGATGTGGAACTCCATCTCCTCGGGCTGATTCAGGAGCTCGACGATCTCCTGCCCACTCACCATGTCCCACGGTGGAGGGCACATGGCTGCGACGGCTGGGGAAACCATCGAGCCGAAAGTGGTGACCTCCTCGCGGTCCCAACCTGTGATGGGCGTCGTCGTGAGAGGCGTATCCCCGTCGTCCGTCAGGGAGTCGATAGGAACCTGGTCAGCGAAGGGGCCGAGACCCGCACACCCCATGAGCGCACCAGAGAGCGCGATCGACACCACTGACATGAAGAAACCCCGTTGACTCACGGCGACATCTTCTCAAGTAACCGGCCTGGTGTGCGAGAAGAGCGAAGGCTCGCGCTTAAGCGTCGAGCCACTTGTTCTCGAGGTGGTCGGCCGTGACGCGGCGAATCGTGCCCGAGCGTGAGCGCAGCACGATCGACTCGGTCGTGATGATGCCGCGCTCGCGCCGCACGCCCCGCACGAGTTCGCCGTCGGTCACGCCCGTCGCCACGAAGAAGGTGTTGTCGCTGCGGACGAGCTCGTCGGCCTCGTAGACGTGGTCGAACTTCAGGCCCGCGGCCGCGCCACGCGTGCGTTCGTCATCGCTGCCGGGCGCGAGCCGCCCCTGGATGAAACCGCCGAGCGCCTTCACTGCGCATGCCGTCGCCACACCCTCGGGGCTGCCACCCGTACCAACGGCCAGGTCGATGCGGCTGTCGTGGCGGGCCGCGTTGATGCCCGCGGCGACGTCGCCGTCGAGGATCAGCCGGGTGCCCGCACCCGTCGCGCGAATCTCGGCGATGAGCCCCTCGTGGCGTGGCCGATCGAGCACGGCGATGCGCATCTCGTCGACGGGCTTCTTCTTGACCGCGGCGAGCGCGCGGATGTTCTCGGCGATCGACTGGCGAATGTCGAGCACGCCGATGCCCTCCCACCCCGCGACGAGTTTTTCCATGTAGAACACGCTCGAGGCGTCGAGCATCGAGCCACGGTCGGCGACGGCGATCATCGAGATCGCGTGGCCGCGGCCCGCCGCCGTGAGCGAGGTTCCGTCGATGGGGTCGACGGCGATGTCGCACGCGGGGCCCTGGCCGTTCCCGACGACCTCACCGTTGTAGAGCATCGGTGCGTTGTCTTTCTCCCCCTCGCCGATAACGACGAGGCCGCTGAAGTTGACGGTTCCGAGAAACTTGCGCATGGCATCCACCGCCGCCCCATCGGCCGCGAGTTTGTCGCCCTTGCCAATGAAGGGGGCTGAGCGAATCGCGGCTGCCTCGGTGGCCCGCACGAGCTCCATGGCGAGGTTGCGATCGGGGTGCAGGAACAGGGTTCCGGTTTCGGTGGTCACCACAAGGGCGTCCTTTCCGTGAGAGATCGAGCGGAATCAAGGACGCGCCGGGTGGTAGATCAGCGCACCGTCAGCCTACCGGCGCGCGAGAGCCCGCGGGGCGCTCGCTGGCTAGACTCGAAGGGCATCCACCACACACCAGCACTGAGGAGAACCATGCCTGTCGCCACCCCTGAGCAGTACGCCGAAATGCTCGACAAGGCCAAGAAGGGCGGATTCGCCTACCCCGCCATCAACGTGTCGTCGTCGTCGACGATCAACTCGGTGCTGCAGGGCTTGAGCGAAGCCGGATCTGACGGCATTCTGCAGGTGACCACGGGCGGTGCTGACTACTTCGCGGGCCAGACCGTCAAGGCCCGCGCTTCGGGCGCCCTCGCCTTCGCCGCTTTCGCCACCGAGGTGGCCAAGAACTACCCCGTCACCGTCGCGCTGCACACCGACCACTGCCCGAAAGACGCGCTCGACGGCTTCGTCATGCCGCTCATCGCCGCGAGCGAGGCCGAGGTCAAGGCCGGCCGTAACCCCATCTTCCAGTCGCACATGTGGGACGGCTCGGCCGTGCCGCTCGCCGAGAACCTTGAGATCGCGCGCGACCTCCTCCCCCGCATGAAGGCCATCCACGCCATTCTCGAGGTCGAGATCGGCGTCGTCGGCGGCGAAGAAGACGGCGTGCAGCACGAGGGCTCGAACGACGCGCTCTACACGACCCTCGGCGACGTCACGGCTGCGGTCGAGGCGCTCGGCCTGGGCGACCAGGGTCGCTACATGGCCGCCCTCACCTTCGGCAACGTGCACGGCGTCTACAAGCCGGGCAACGTCAAGCTGCGCCCCGAACTGCTCGCCGACATTCAGGCGGGCATTGCTGCGAAATATGGCACGGATGCCCTGCCGCTCGACCTCGTCTTCCACGGTGGCTCGGGCTCGACGGACGACGAGATCAGCACCGCCGTCAAGAACGGTGTCATCAAGATGAACATCGACACCGACACGCAGTACGCGTTCAGCCGCTCGGTCGCCGACACCGTGCTCAAGAACTACGACGGCTTCTTGAAGGTCGACGGCGAAATGGGCAACAAGAAGGTCTACGACCCGCGCGCCTGGGGCAAGACCGCCGAGACCGCCATGGCCAAGCGCGTCGTCGAAGCGACGCAACAGCTCGGCTCGGCCGGTCACTCGGGCCGCTAGCTATTTTCCCGGTCGGTTCCGATCGCCTCACGCGGCGACGGGCCCGGCCGGGCGTCAGCTGCTGATGCGTCCGCCGAGGGCGCGTTCGTCGACGTTGCCGTCTTTGTCGCGGCGCAACTCTTTCGGCAGCGAAAACTGCAAGTCTTCTTCTGCCGTCTTGACCTCTTCGACGGCGTCGAAGCCGGCATCGCGCAGGTCGGCAAGCACTTGTTCGACAAGAACCTCGGGCACGCTCGCGCCGCTCGTCACACCAACGGTCGCAACGCCCTCGAGCCACTCTTGCTTGATCTCGCTCGCATAGTCGATGCGATACGAGGCTTTCGCGCCGTACTCCAGCGCCACCTCGACGAGGCGCACGCTGTTCGAGCTGTTCGCCGAACCGACGACGATCACGAGATCGGTTTCGGGGGCGACCTTCTTGATGGCAACCTGGCGATTTTGCGTTGCGTAGCAAATGTCATCGCTCGGCGGGTCTTGCAGGTGCGGAAAACGGGCACGCAGGCGACGCACGGTCTCCATGGTCTCGTCGACACTCAGGGTCGTCTGCGAGAGCCAAATGAGCTCTTCGCCTTCGGGCACCTCGACGGTGTCGGCTTCTTCAGGGGTACCGATGAGGATCATGCGCTCGGGCGCGTGCCCCATCGTGCCCTCGACTTCTTCGTGACCCTCGTGGCCGATCAGCAGGATGCGGTAATCCTGTTTCGAGAATCGC
>JBJOPU010000004.1:0-18203 GCA_046050505.1 Actinomycetota bacterium | reverse complement strand
GCACGCTCGCGCCGCCGGAGTGACCCTGCCCCCCGCCGAGGGATTCACCGCCCACGCGGGTGCGGGCGTCACCGCCATCGTCGAGGGGCACGCGCTCGCGATCGGTCGCGCGGCCTGGCTGCGCGACGAGTGGGCGATTGAGGTCGACGTGACACTCATCGTCGAGCACGAGGTTGCGGGAGCAACCCCGATCGTCGTCGCCATTGACGGCGCTGTTGCCGGAGTCATCGTGCTGGCCGACACCCTCAAGCCGACGTCGGCCCTCGCGATTGAGCGGCTACGGGCGCTGGGCCTCGACCCGGTGCTGCTGACGGGCGACAACGAGGGCGCGGCGCTCGCCGTCGGGGCGGCGCTGGGCATCGACGACGTGCGCGCAGGTGTGACCCCCGCGGGCAAACTCGAGGCCATTCGCCAATTGCAGGCTGACGGTCACGTGGTGGCGATGGTCGGCGACGGCGTCAACGACGCGGCGGCGCTCGCCGCGGCCGACCTCGGCATCGCGATGGGCGGCGGAACCGACGCGGCCATGGCGGCGTCAGACCTCACCGTCGTGAGCGGCGATCTGCTCGTGGTCGTCGACGCTATTCGACTCGCGCGCCGCACGCTGCGCACGATCATCGGCAACCTGTTCTGGGCCTTTGGCTACAACGTCGCGGCGATTCCGATCGCCATGCTCGGGTTGCTCAATCCACTGCTCGCCGGGCTCGCCATGGCCTTCTCAAGCGTGTTCGTCGTCACGAACTCACTGCGGTTGCGCGGCTTTAAGCCGCAGGCGCGGTAGCGGGAGTTAGTCCGCCGCGCCCGTGCGCACGCGGGGCAGACCCAGCGACACGGGCAGGCGCAGCTCGCCCACCGCGCCGGCCGGCACCACGGGCGACGCCGGGGCGACGGGCGGCATGGGAACGTAGGCCGCGCCGAGCGCTGGCCGGGCATCCGCCTCGCCGCGATTCGGCCACAGGGCGAAGGCGCGCTCCGCCTGTGCGGTGATCGTGAGCGAGGGGTTCACGCCGAGGTTGGCCGAGATGGCCGCGCCGTCGACGACGTGCAGACCCTCGTGACCGAAGAGGCGGTGATAGGCGTCGACGACGCCCGTGTCGGCCGAGTCACCGATGGCGCAGCCCCCGAGAAAGTGCGCCGTCATCGGCACGTCGAAGACCTCACTGATGCCCGACTGCGCGTAGCCGTTCATGTGCTTCGCCATGAGCTCGTAGGTCTCGTTGGCCTGCGGAATGTAGGTGGGGTTCGGCTCGCCATGACCCTGGCCTGAGCGCAACCGGAATCCGCCGAATGGCCCGCGGCCCGCACGCACCGTGAGCGAATTGTCGCGGTTTTGCATGACGAGGCCCACGATCGAGCGGCGGCTCCAGCTGCCAATGCCGAAGATCATCGAAAACACGCGGCCAGGGTGGCGCAGCATCTGACCGATCCAGAGCAGCCAGCGCGGAGTGCGTCGACCTCCCGGCACAGCGATGGTCGCCAGCAGCGCGAGGGCGTTCGAACCGTGGCCATAACGGCAGGGTTCGACGTGCGTGTGGTCGTCGGGGTGAATCGAGGAGCTGATCGCGACTCCGCGCGTGACGTCGACCCCTTTCGAGTGTCGGATTGCGGTGGATGCTCCCCCGAGCGCTTCAGAGTTGGTGCGGGTCAGCTCTCCGAGTCGCTCAGAGATGCCCGGCAAGTGCCCTTCGGCCTTCATGCGGTGCAGCAACTGTTGCGTGCCCCACGCGCCCGCGGCGAACACCACCTGGTCAGCCGTCATGGTTCGCTCGCTGCGGCGACCCTTTCCGGTGCGGCGCGTCGTGATCGAGTAGCCGCCCCCCGCACGCGGAGCGACGCGCGTCACGGTCGTGAGGGGCTGCACAACAGCACCCGCCGACTCGGCAAGGTGCAGGTAGTTCTTGACGAGCGTGTTCTTGGCGTTGTGCCGGCAGCCCGTCATGCACTCGCCGCACTCGATGCAGCCGCGCCGCGCGGGGCCGGCCCCGCCGAAGTAGGGGTCGGGCGCTTCGACGCCGGCGCCCTCGCCGAAGTACACGCCGACGGGAGTCAGGTGAAAACTCTCGGGCACGCCCATGTCAGCTGCGACTTTCTGCATGATCTCGTCGGCGGGCGTGATCGTGGGGTTGAGCGTGACCCCGAGCATGCGCGATGCCTGGTCGTAGTAGGCGTCGAGCTCGGCCTTCCAGTCGGTGATGTGCGCCCACTGGCGGTCGGTGAAGAACGCTTCGGTCGCCGGCCGGTAGAGGGTGTTGGCGTAGACAAGCGAGCCGCCGCCGACCCCGGCTCCGGCCAGAATCATGACGTCGTCGAGCAAGTGGATGCGCTGAATGCCCAGCAGCCCGAGGGCCGGCGCCCAAAAGAACTTCTTGAGGCTCCACGAGGTCGTCGCGAACTCGTCGTCGGCAAAGCGACGACCGGCCTCGAGCACCGTGACGGAGTAGCCCTTCTCCACGAGCCGCAGGGCTGCAACCGAGCCACCAAAGCCCGATCCCACCACGACCACGTCCTTGTGTTCGAAGGCGCTGCTCATGATCAGCCCTTCCGGTAGCTGGCGATCGCCGCGGCACCGACGGGTGCCGCAATCGCCCACGAGTCGATTCCCGCAAACCGCGTGAGGCGACGAGCCGTGACGTGCGAGGTGGTGTTGTCGACGTACCAGAGCGGCGTCGGCGACGGCTTCCAGACGCCGGACCCGACGGTGCGCTCAACGTGCTCGGGGTCGAGCAGCAGAGCGTTGTGCACGACACCGATTCCGCTGCCGATGTCGGCAAGCGTGTGGCCCGGGAAGGCTCCCCAACTGCCGCCGGGCATGCCGAAGATCGTGCCTGTCCACGCGTTGATGCCGACGGTGCCGTAGCGCAGTTCGGCAACGGCCCGGTCGAACCGGTCGCCGAGCGCGTCACGCGTGCGGGGGTGGATGTGGATGCCCGCGCTGAGCGTGCCCGCGAGGCGGTCGTTGGCGAACGCGACCGCAGCATCCAGATAGTCACCGGGTTCACGTGTGCCGGGCAGCCGCACAATGCCCAAGGTCGGGCCAAACGCTTCGACCGTGAAGAGGTGCTCGTCGGCCTTCTCAGAATCGAGGTGGTCAACGAGGGTGCGCGGCGCATTGGGGTCGCCCCCGAGCACAGCCGCGTCGGGGTGCATCGTGACGACCGCCATTTGACGACTGGATGCGCCCGGGTAGTACGCGGGCCGCTCGGGCGCGGCGATGAGGTGTGCGCGCACCGCCTCGACGAACTCGTCGGCGCGCTGCCATGCGGCGGGGATGACGACGATCTGCGTGGCCACGCAGTTGAAGCCGCTGTTGTGGAGGCGCTGGGTCACGATGTTGCGCGCCACGTCGGTGACGTTCTCGCTCGTCCAGCCATCTTCGGGCACGACGATTGCGGGGCCGACGCCGCCGAGTTCGCTCGTGATGGGCTTGCTCAACAGCGGAGTGCCCGCTGCGCGGCGCTTCTCGGCGTCAACATCTGTTCCCCACACGATCGCATCGTGCGTGTGCCGGCTGCCCGTGATGTGCACGGCATCGATCGACTCGTGGTGAATGAGGGCCGCACCCACCTCGGGGCCACCCTCGACGAATTGCACAACGCCGAGCTCGATGAGAGGGGCGAACGCGTGCTTCATGGCTTCGGCGAGGGACGCGTTGACCGGGTTGAACTTGACCATGACGGCCGAAGCCTCGGCATAGAGAGCCGTCAGAACGTCGAGCGCGGGAATGCCCGTGATGTTGCCGGCGCCGAGCACGAGCGTGACGCGCGGCTGACGGCTTGGGTCGCGCAGGGCACGCGCGACGCCCCGCCGTGCTTCGTCGAGCGTGACGCCCGGCCGCAGCCAGAGTCGTGCCTCATACCCCTGCAGCACGATGTCTTTGGGGAGGTACGGAAAGACCGCGAGCGTCGTGCGGCCGCCTGGCGCTGTGCCGAGCTCAACCTCGTCGATGGGCGAGCGGCCCTTCTCGACGAGCTTCAGCGTCTTCTCGATCGCGCTCGTCGCGGTGATGACCGAGTAGGGCCCACTCGACCACTCTTCGCCCGCGGCCGGAGTGCGCGGATCGATCCCCTTGTAGGCGCACGCCGCCTCGACCCAGGCGGGTGCCGCCGCGAGAGTCGATGCCCGCACCGCGCCCAGCACTGCTCGTCGCTCGCTCAGCGACATGCGCACCCACCGCTCGGCTCCCCCACGAAGGGAACGCAGCGCGGGTTCAAACTCGGCGATCGTGGCAGGCACGGGGGTCCTCCTGAAGCGGTTCAACGGTGAACGGTGCGGCGGTTCGACGATACCCCCGCTATCGGGCAGGGCTATACGCCCAGCAGGGTGCGCAACTCGTGCACATCGTGCGCGACTGCTCGCGCGTGCGCGAACTCCTCGGGGCTGCCATAACCCCACGACACCGCGATGGTCGGGATACCGTGCGCGGTCGCACCCTCAACGTCGTGCACGCGGTCGCCGATCATGACGGGGCGCGTGAGGTCGGCATCCATCGCCCTCAATCGAACGAGGGCTTCGGCAACGACATCGGCCTTTGCGCTGCGCACTTCGTCGGCCGACGCTCCGGTGATGATGTCGAAGTGGTGCGCGATCGTGAAGTGCTCGAGCATGAGCGTCGCCGGCAGTTCGGGCTTCGAGGTGGCGAGGCTGAGCGGGATGCCCGCCGCGGCGATGTCGCGCACCAACTCACCCATTCCCGGGTAGAGGGTGGCGTCGTAGGCCCCACGGTCGAGGTAACGCGCCCGGTAAATCTCGAGGGCGTGCTCGCGCTCGGCCAGCGTCATGCCCGCACGGTCGCGAAACGAGTCGAGGATCGGCGGGCCGACATAGCGCAGCAGCTCGTCGTGCGGCGGAACGGGTCGCCCGAGCGCCTCAAACGTGTAGGCGAGCGTGTCGGTAATGCCCGGCGCCGAATCGGTGACGGTGCCATCGAGGTCGAGCAAGATCGCCGTATAGGGATGCACGTCTTGAGCGTAGAGGGCGGGGGTCGACGTCGTCTGAGCGTCAACCCCCGTTCTCGTCGTTATCGGGCGCGGGTCTCGGCGCGCAGTCGACGCACTCGCGCTGCCGCAAGAGCGCCCAGCCCGAGCGCCATCAGCGCGACGGCAAGGGAGGCCGGAGCCACGATGTCAGCGCCCGTTGCCGCGAGGCCGAGCTCGTCGTCGGGAAGAGCCAGCGTCGGAAGATCGAACGCCACCTCAAGGTCGACGAGTTGCTGGTCAGACACCGAGGTTCCGACGACGCCGACGACGGCGAGGCCGGCAGCGCTGATCGTGCGCGAGATGGTCCCCGCGGCGGCATCGTCGTCGGTGACCGTGTAGAGCTCATCGGCGACACACGTCGTTGACTCGCCCGGGTCGAGAGTTTCGCCGACGCACGTCACATCACCAAACACCGGGTCGACGATGTGCACGTGGGTGAGGATCGAGTTTCCGGTATTGGTGATCACGAAACGCGCGCGAATCTGATCGCCCGCCACGGCTGGGTCGGTTGAGCCCGGAGCGGTCACGTTGTCGTGCTCGACGACCACGCTGATCGAGGGCTCGAGTGCCGCGGTCGTGACCGTCGCGATCGATTCGGATGACTCGATCGGTGCCGCGCCGAACGGCGGCGTCGCACTCACGGTCGCGCCGTTAAAGATCGACCCGTTCGCCAGGTCATCGGGCGACACCGAGTGCGTTGCCGTGCCGGTGCAATTCGCCGTCTCGCCGACGGCAAGGTCGCTCGGTACGCACGTGATGGTTCCGCCCTCGGGGTCGTTCACGGTGAGCTCTGTGAGCGGCACGTTGCCGGTGTTGGTGACGACGTAGCTCCACGTCACCGTGTTGCCAAGCGCGGCGGCCGATTGGTTATCGACCGGGGTGACCGTGCCGATCGTGACAATCGACACAGCGGGCGCAACAGCCACGGTGGTGATCGTCGCGATTGATTCTGGTGACTCGACGGCCGCGGCACCGAACGGAGGCGTCGCGCTCGCCGTGGCGCCGTTCGAGACGGAGCCGACGCCAAGATCAGCCAAAGCGACGGTGCGGGTTGCCGTGCCGGTGCACGACGCACTCTCGCCCACCGCAAGGGTGGTCGGAACGCACGTGATCGTGCCACCCTCGGGATCGTTGACCGTGACACCCGTCACCGCCACGTCACCGGTGTTCGTCACGACATAGCTCCAGGTGATCTCGTCACCGACGTTGGCGGCGGACTGGTTTTCGACTGGCGAGACCGAGCCTGTCGTGACGATCGACAGGGCCGGAGCATCCGGAGTGACAGTCGTCGACGTGGTGTTCGAGGTCGAGTTCTTGACCGTGCTCGAGAGCGAATCGGTGAATGACACGGTGGCGGTGTTGTCGATCGACGGCAGTGCGGTGATCGAGTTGACGACCACGCTGAAGGCAACCGTGACGGATGCCCCTGCCGCAAGAGTGCCGCCTGCCGAGCTCGTCGCACCGGTGCCGACGCGCACGCGCACCGCGTTTGCTCCGGTGTCGAACTCGCCCGCGTCATCGCCGACGGCGTCGCTCACTGCAGACGTTCCCGCGGAGCTGGTCACGGTGATCGACCCGGGCACAAGGGATACCCCGGCCGGAAGCACATCGAGCAGCGAGCTCAGAGTTGCCGCGCTCGCGCCCTGGTTGCTGGCAACGATGGAGTACTGCACCGTTTCGCCGAGGCGCACGGCCGAGCCGCCCGAGGGAAGCGTGACGCTCTTGGTCGTGACAACGCACGCGCCGGAGGTCACCGAGACGGCATCCACGAAGTTGCCGTAGGTCGGATTGCCGTTCGCGCTGCTGATGGAGTCGAACGAGATGCGCGTCGTGGTCTGGCCCGATGGAACCGTGTAGGTGCCGGAATAGGTCGTCCAGGTGAGGCCGGTTGACAGAGTTGACTGCAGGGCGAGGGTCGACGCTGGGTCGCCAATGCGCACCTCCATGACGTCAACGCCCGTGCGGCCGCGGTGCTGGAGCTGCCAGCGAATCGTGTCGCCCGGAGTCGTGGCGATGTCTTGGAAGAGCTTCGACCGCTGGTTGGCGTTGACCTCAGCGAACTGTGACCCCGCGGGAACGGGCACCCCGCTGAAGGGCGCTCGCCAGATCTCGATCTTGTTGTCGGTGGCGCTGGTCTCCCAGCCAGGAATAGCTGACTCGTTGAGAGACGCCCAGCTGTTGGCGGCGATCGCCGGGTCTTCGAACGAGCCGTTGAGAATGGTGGCCGGCGCGCAGGCCGCGGGGCTCTGAGCGGCGGCGACGGGGGCTGAGGGTACGCCAATGAACGCCAGGGCGCTCGCGCTGACGAGGGCTGCCGACATAACGGCACGGCGAAGATTCGGGTAGGTGATCTGCATGGTGGGTCGGGCTCCCATTGGGTATGGCAGACCTGAAGGGTACCCACTTAACCTGAGCGTACATAACCCTCATCAGGCAATTCATGGCGAAAGGCCGCACCCCAGAACAGGGGTCGTCGTCCGCACAATAATTCGGAGGGGTCATTGCTGTGTTTTAGCTGCGAGGTGTACCGTCGCTCACAACCGCGCCGAGCGCGGCGAGCCTCGTTCTCCACACAGCGATTACTACTCCTGAAAATAAGGATGGCCATGTTCTCAAATCGAGCAAAAAAGGGCTTTGCCGCGTCGGTGATTCTTGTCGTTGCGCTGAGCGCCGTTGGTGCGAGTTCCGCAGTGGCCAGCCACTTCCGATCGAGTAGTCCTTCATTCAGCATCACGGGAAATACCGCCACCTGGACCATCGTTTCGGCGTGGGAGACGAACGACGTCGATTCGTTTGTCGGAGTCGGCGGAACAGCTGAGATCGACGAATTGACTGCGCTCTCTGATCCTGTCGACAGTGGTAGCTACACGGGGGTCGACCTCACCGGCATCTCTGAGACGCAGACCGAGGAGGGTCTGTACTCACAAAACGTCGAGGTGATGCAGGGCGATCTTTCGTCACTCGGTGACGGAATCTACGAGATCTATGTCAATAGCTGCTGCCGCGTCGACGACGTGCAGAATGCCCTTTCCTCTGACGATGACTTCTCGCAGTGGGTGCGCTTCACCAAGACCGCGGGGGTCTATGCGGTTGCGCCGGTGCTGTCCGGCACCCAGGTATACGTTGCTCTCAGCCTCGACGGTTCGACGACCGTTGTCACGGTACCGTCACCGACAGCTACCGCCTGGTACCCGGTCACCGACATCGGCGCTCCGTACTTCGGCGCCGAAGCAATGCCATGTTCCACTTTCGTCGACGATCAACTCGAAATCGGATCAGAACACTGCACCGGTGGAGACGTGTACGCCGACATCTACCTCACGGGAACCTTCTGGGCTTTCAAGACGCTGCTCGTGGATGCCGCGGGTCTCGAGAGCGTTGCGGAGGTTCTGTTCCGGGTCGAGTCGACCCCCGAGCCCTACATTGACCGCCACGTGTGGCTAAGCGGCGGAACGTCGGCCGACTTCTCCGCCTTTGCCGCTGACACGGTCGTCGACTCGTTCGAGGTGACGTGCACCAACACGGCCGATGGCAGCGATGTCGTGAGTGCCACGGGAACGAGCGTTCCCATTCGCGTTATGGGATTCACGTCGGGGGATGAATACGACTGCGTCGTCGATGCTACGAACGGCGCCGGAACGGGCTCTAGTTCCTCCGGCGACTACGTGATTACTTACGTCGCCCCCGAGCTCACGCTCGACCTGCTGTTCGTGGTCGGAGACGTCTTCAACGGGCAGACCGTGGAGTTCTCGGGAGTCGGTATAGACAACGACAGCGACTTTGACCTCACCATGTACTCCGACCCTGTCGTGTTCTATTCCGACTCGGTCAGCTTCGACGGATCGTTCTCGGGCGACACGAGCGTGCCTGACGAGGCGTGTATTGCGGGTCAGCACGAGATTCGCCTGTCGGCCCAGGCCGGGGGCCAGCCCATCTCGACGTCGCAGTATCTCGAGCTTGACGCTTCCTGTGTGGTGCTGACCATTCAGTCGACGCCCTTCGAGCTAGCGGAGACGGGGCCGGCCGATTCGGGCGCGCTGGGTGGTCTGGCTCTCGCGGCGCTCGGCGCGGGCATCATGCTCGTGGTCGCCTCGCGTCGCTCACGGCACATGGTGTGAGTGTGTTGGCGGCTTCGTCAGTGACGCCGCCGATCCCGGATTCAGAACAGTCGCGGCACCCCGTCATCGAGGCCGCGCATCGCGTCGTAGTCGAGCAACAGGCAGCGTATTCCGCGGTCTTCGGCCAGGGTGCGTGCCTGCGGCGTGATCTCTTGCGCCGCGAAAACACCGGCGACGGGGGCGAGCAACGGGTCACGATTCATGAGTTCGAGGTACCGCGTCAATTGCTCGACGCCGTCAATGCCGCCTCGGCGTTTGATCTCGACGGCGACGGATGCTCCGCTCGAGTCACGCGCCAAAATGTCGACCGGCCCGATCGCCGTCATGGATTCGCGGCGCACGAGCACGTACCCCTCGCCCAGCAGCTCAATGTGCTCGGCGAGCAGCTTTTGTAGGTGCGCCTCGACGCCGTCTTTCTGTAAGCCGGGGTCGACGCCCAACTCGTGCGCAGAGTCATGCAGCACCTCGTGGATGCTCACGACGAGCAGGTCGGCGGTCTTCGCGTGCGTGACGAGCCACAGCTCAAGCACTCCGGCCTCACGCTGGTCGTCGTCGGGCTCATCGATGACGAGGGTGCACGGGGGGCTCATCCAGTTGAGGGGCTTGTAGCTCAGCGAGTCAGCGTGCACGAGCAGGCTGCCGTCGCTCTTGTGAATGAGCAAGCGCGTCGCGAGCGGCAGGTGCGCACTGAGCCGGCCCGCATAGTCGACGGAGCAGCGGGCAATGACGAGGCGCATCCGTTCAGCCTACGTCGCCGGTTCTCGCCTCATTCACGCGAGGTGAGACGGCGGCTACGCCTCACAATGAGCACGAGAGCGACGACGGCGAGTGCGAGAGCGCCCGCTGACGCGATGGCGATGACCAGCGCCCACGGTGGCGAGCTTTCGTCGCTGGGGTCGGGAAGCGCCGCGTTGATCGTGCCCGTGTAGGTCGCGGAGACGGTTCCGGTGGTGTTTGTGGCCTCGATCGTGACGCTGAAGGGCCCGGCCGTTGAGGGGGTTCCTGAGATCACACCGGTAGTCACGTCCAGGCTCAGACCTGCGGGCAGTGCTCCGGAAGCCACGGTGAACGTGGCCGCGGGGCTGCCGAGGGTGACCGGTACCGTGAACGAGTACGGGGTGTCAAGTACAGGGGTCGGCATCTCCGTGGGGTCCGCCATCGTTGCCGCCGTGTTGAGTGCAATGACCGAGACGGTGTCATTGCCGCCGTTGGTCACATATGCGGTGGTGCCGTCAGGGGTAATTGCCACGTCGAGTGGGCTGTCGCCGACGGGGATGACCGTGGTGACGGTATTGGTGGCGATATCGATGGCTGAGACCGTGTCGCTCAAGTCGTTGGTGATGTACACCGTAGTTCCGTCGGGGGTCATGTCCACCCCGCCCGGGCTATCGCCGTCCGGGTTCTTGCCCGCGGGGATAGTGGCGATGACGGTATTCGTGGCGGTGTTGATGGCGGAGATGGTGTTGCTTTGGCTGTTGGTGACGTATGCGGTAGTGCCGTCGGGTGTGATTGCAACGCCATTTGGGCTGTCGCCAACCGAAAAGGTGTCGGTGACCGACATTGTGGCGACGGAGACCACCGTGACCATGCTGTCGTTCTCGTAGGTTCCCGACTCGGTGCGGCGAAAGTACTTGAGCACGTATGCAGTGGCGCCGTCGGGCGTGATTGCCACACCCCCCGGGCCTTCACCGACGGAGATGGCGACGATCACAGTATTGCTGGCGGTGGCGATGATGGAGATTGTGCCGCTGAACGCGTTGGTGACGTATGCGGTTGTGCCGTCGGGGGTTATGGCTATGTCCGTTGGGGCCTCGCCGACGGGGATGGTGGCAGTGACGGTATTGGTGGCGGTCGTGACGACCGAAACGGTGTTGCTGAACGCGTTGGGGATGTATGCGGTTGTGCCGTCTGGAGTAATGGCTATGCCACTAGGGCTGTCACCCACAGGGATGGTCGCGGTGACGGTATTGGTGGCGGTGCTGATGACCGAAACGGTGTTGCTGGACCCGTTGACGACGTAGGCATTGGCTCCGTCGGGGGTAATCGCTACGCTGCCGGGGAAGTCGCCGACCGGGATGGTCGTGATGACCGAGGTGGCCAAGGCCGGCAATGCCCAGAGCGACAGCACGGTCACAAGCATTCCGAGTCCGAGTGCCCGCCGCATCCCGGTACTCACGTCGCGCAGGCAACTATCCAGACCGCGGCCCACCGTGCTAGCGCTGCGGATGTCGTTGGCCGTCATGAGCAGCTCCCCATCGAATACGAGTCACGCCAATCTACATAGTGTGATCGTTCCTCATAGAGATCGTGGTGATGACGATCGTCGGTTGCCCGGGGCTCGACGAACCGTGATCGCCCGTGATCAGGCCCAGAGGCCGGGGCGGCGCTCCTCCGCCGTCGCGTTGCCACCGTCGACCACGATCAACTGGCCGGTGATGTAGCTCGCACCAGGCGAAGCGAGCCACGCGATCGCGCTCGCGATCTCGTCGGGCCGACCGCTGCGCCCGAGCGGCACGAGCTCGCCCTCCTTGGCCTCTTGCGGCAGTTGCGATCCCGTGGCGATCCAGCCCGGAGCGACGGCGTTGACCGTGATGCCCGCGCGAGCCTCATCGACGGCGAGCCCGCGCGTGAAGCCCAGCAGCCCAGCCTTCGCCGTGGCATAGCCGAGGTCGTCGCGCGCGGCCTGCACCGCACCGGTTGTCGACGCGACCGTGACGATGCGGCCCCATCCCGCGGCGCGCATTCCGGCCACGACGGCGCGCGTCACGAGAAACACGCTCGTGAGGTTCACGTCGACCGCGCTGCGCCACTCCTCGACGCTCATCTCAATGTCACCGCGCGGCATCTCTTCGCCGGTCGCGACCATGCCGGCATTGTTGACGAGGATGCTCAGCGCGCCCACCGCCTCGACCGCAGCCGCCACGGCGTGGGTGGCGCCCTGCTCGGTCTCGAGCCGCGCGACGACCCCGTGCGCCTCGAACCCGAGTGACTGCAACTCGGCCACGCGATCGTCGATGCGCGAGGTCGTGGCGGTCATGATGACGCGAGCTCCGCGCTCGGCGAGCGCGCGGGCGGTGGCGAAGCCGATGCCCGTGGCTGATCCGCACCCCGTGACGAGAGCAGCACGGCCTGTGAGGTCGAGATCGAGCGGCAGCGCGGGGCGAGCGGAGGTCGGGGTGGTCATGCGGGCGGCCTAAGCGTCAGCATCCGGTGCCGAAGGGTCGGAGTCAGTGAGCTTTGCCACTGTGGGCGCCGGCACAGGATCATTGGCTCTCTTCGCAGCCGCTGTCGCGGCTGCGCCCGTTTCGCGCGCTGCGGGCGTGGCGAAGAACGCGACCGCGATGAGCACAAGCACAACCCAGAACGAGGTGAGCAGGCCCACCGCTTCACCGAGAACTCCGATGAGGGGCGGCCCCACGAGGAAGGCGAAGTAGCCGACCGTCGCGACGGCCGACACGCGCGCGGCCGCTTTTGCCGGGTCGTCGGCCGCAGCCGACATGCCAACGGGAAATCCGAGTGAGGCGCCGAGGCCCCACGCGATGATGCCTATGGCGGCCGCGACAGGAGAGTCGACCGTGATGAGCAGCGCGAGACCGGCGATCGCGAGCACGGCCGAACCGCGCAGCACGGGCACGCGGCCGAAGCGATCGAGCACCCACACACCGCCGATGCGGCCCGCCGTCATGGCGACCGCGAAGAGCGTGAACGAGAGGGCTCCCGTGGCTTCGTCGGCGCCGCGGTCGTCAACGATCGCGAGCGCGAGCCAGTCGTTGGCCGAACCCTCGGCAAAGGCCATACCGAGCACGACGAGCCCGATGAGCAGCGTGCGCGGTTCGCGCCAGATGCCCATGCGCTCGCCGAACGTCGAGCGAGCCGGCCCGTCGCCGTCGTCATCGAGCCCCGGCAGCGCACGATTCTTGGGCAGGTAGCGCACGACGATCAGCGTGGCGACCCCGAGCACGATGGCCATGCCGATCGAATGGGCGGCGACGCCAACATTAAGCGCGCTCAGGGCTGCGGCAATGCCCGCGCCCGTGATCGTGCCCAGGCTCCAGGCCGCGTGGAACCACGGCATGATGCTGCGGCCCTGCGCTTGCTCGACGCCCGCACCCTCGACGTTTTGCGCGACATCGGTGATGCCGTTCGCCGCGCCGAAGACCGCGAGGGCGATGAAGGTGACCGCGAAACTCTGGAACGCTTCGGCGCCCAGACCCATGACCGCGAGCGCGCCGAGGCTCGAGAGCAGCGCCACGAGAATCGTGGTGCGTGATCCGATTCGCGCGATGAGGTGCGACGAGGCCATGAGGCCCACGATCGAGCCGCCCGCCATGCCCATGATGAGAAACCCGAACTCGTCGGTGCGCACGTCGAGCGCATCGCGTACCGCGGGCGTGCGCGCAAACCATGTCGCCATCGCGAGGCCATTGATCGCGAACACCGCAAAGACGGCGATGCGCCAGGCCGACAGCGAGGGACGAGTGCTGGTCGAGGTGGTCACGACGGCCTTTCGAGAGGGGATGCTCGCGCGCGTCTGCGCCGCGCTGCGAGTTGCTCCACGCTAACAGCCGCCCCGCCGCACCCTCGTGGCGACGCGAGCGCGAACGACGACGGAGTCGCGGTGACACGCGCCGACAACTTGCGAATGGCGAGCAAAAGACTAGAGTCTGCGGGTGCCTCTCACGAGGGCGCCCCAGAGACGCTCGCAGAAACAGTTTCGGTTGAGTCCGCCGCAAGCGGTGGTCATCGCCTTCTTCACGGCTATCGCCATTTGCACTCTGTTGCTGTCGCTCCCCATCGCGCACGCCCCCGGCGTCGAGGTGACTTTTCTCGAGGCCGCGTTCACGGCCGTGTCGGCTGTGTGCGTGACGGGCCACATCGTCGTCGACACGGCGACCGTATGGTCGCCTTTTGGGCACGCGGTCATCGTCGCCTTCATTCAAATCGGCGGCTTGGGCATCATGCTCGTGGCCTCGCTCATTGGTCTTGCGTTGCTGCGCAAGATCTCACTGCGCGGCCGCATGATCGCGGGCACCGAGAACCGGGCCGTGACGACGGGAGATGCGTCGCGACTGACCCGCGGCATTCTGCTGACGTCGCTCGTGATCGAAGCCATCGTGGCGATGATTCTCACCCTGCAGTTCTGGTTGGCGTACGGCGTAGAGCTACCGACGGCTTTTGGTCGCGGGGTGTTCTTGGCCGTCTCGTCGTTCAACAACGCCGGGTTCGCTCCCTTCAGCGACAACATGATCAGCTACGCGACCGACCCCATCGTCGTGCTTCCTATGAGCATCGCGACGATTCTCGGTGGCCTCGGTTTTCCGGTGCTGTTGCAGTTGCGGCGCGAACTTCGTCGCCCGCTGCACTGGACGATGAACACGAACCTTGTGCTTGCGATGACGGCCATGCTGCTCGTGCTGGGTACCGTGATGATCGCGCTCTTCGAGTGGAACAACGGAGCGACGATCGGCGAGATGTCGCCGATCGATCGCGTGCTCGTGTCGTTCTTCCACTCGGTGCAAGCGCGCACGGCCGGCTTCAATTCGGTCGACATCGGGCAATTGGAGCCCGAGACGCTGTTGGGCATCGACGTGCTGATGTTCATCGGCGGCGGGCCGGCCGGAACCGCCGGCGGCATCAAGGTGACGACCTTCGCAGTGCTGCTGTTCATCATCATCACCGAGCTGCGAGGCGAGGGCGCCGTCAACATCTTCGGCAAGCGCCTCTCGCGCGCCGTGCATCGGGAAGCCATCACCATCACGTTGCTCTCGATGGCGGCCGTCATGAGTGCCACGATCGCGTTGCTGATGATGACGCACCTCGATCTCGACGTGCTGCTCTTCGAAGTGATCTCGGCGTTCGCGACCGTCGGCTTGAGCACGGGCATTACCGCGAGCCTGCCCCCGGCGGGTCAGATCATCTTGATGATTCTCATGTTCCTCGGCCGCCTCGGCCCCCTGACGCTCGGCACCGCTCTGGTGCTGCGCCAACGTAAGGTGCTTTACGAGCTCCCGAAAGAAAGGCCCGTCATTGGGTAATCAACGCTTCTTCAGCCGCGATCGCGCGACGCGCATCGCCGAAGCCGACGCGGTCGCCGTTATCGGCCTCGGCCGGTTTGGTCGTGCGATTGCGCTCGAGCTCATGGAAACGGGCACCGAAGTGCTCGGCATCGACACCGACGAGGACATCGTTCAGTCGCTCAACGGGCAACTCACTCAGGTGGTGCGCGCCGACACGACCAACGAAGAGGTGCTGCGGCAGCTGGCCGTGCACGAGTTCGACCGCGTGATCGTTGCCATCGGCACCGACGTTCAGTCGAGCATCCTGACCACCTCGATCTTGCTGCGCATGGAAATTCCGCACTTGTGGACCAAGGCCGTGAGCGATGCCCACGGGCAGATTTTGACGCAGCTGGGCGTCAAGCACGTCATCTATCCCGAGCACGAAATGGGTCGTCGAGTGGCGCACCTCGTGCGCGGTGCCGCTCTCGACTACATCGAGGTTGACGACGACTACGCGATCGTCAAGATGCCGCCCAACCGCATTGTTGAAGGCATCCGTCTCGGCGATACGGACTTGCGGCAGGAGTACGGCGTGACCGTCATGGCCGTGCAGCGCGGCACCAAAGAGTGGTGCAACGCGGATGCCGACACCGTGATCGAGGCGGGAGATACCATTCTCATCGCGGGCCCCATCAAGAAGGCCGAAGCGTTCGGCCAGTTGCGCTGACCGCCCCACCGAGGCAAGGAGCGGCCATGACCGGGTCGATCGAGAGAGCCCCTCGTGGCCGTCGTCGATAGCGCCGTCTACGTGGAGGGGCTTCGTCGCCCCGGAGTCGTGGGGCTCGACGAGACGTATGACGTCACCCGTGCAACGGGCGGCATTGCCTGGATTGGCCTCTACCGTCCGACGCGCGACGAGCTCCACTCGGTGGCGAGCGAGTTCGGCCTGCACCACCTCGCGGTCGACGATGCTCTCAAGGGCCACCAACGCTCGAAGCTCGAGCGTTACGGTGACACCCTGTTTCTTGCCCTACGCACCGCGCGCTATATCGACGAGACCGAGACGGTCGAGTTTGGCGAGTTGCACGTCTTCGTCGGGCCGCAGTTTGTCATCACGGTGCGCCACGCGGAGTCGCCTGACCTCGCGCACGTGCGCGATCGCCTCGAGGCCGACCCCGAGTTGCTGGCCAAGGGTCCCGAGGCGATTCTCTATGCCGTGCTCGATGAAGTCGTCGATGAGTACGAGCCCGTCATCGCGGGGCTTGAGAATGACATCGACGAGATCGAAGACGAACTCTTTGGCGAGGCTGAGCACGAAGTGCTCACGCGCCGCATTTACGACCTGTCGAGTGAGGTCATCGGGTTTCAACGCGCGGTTCAGCCGCTCATCGGCATCGTCGAGGCGCTCCAACGCGGTGGGCCCACCTACGGGGTTGACACCGACCTCACCCACTTGCTCGGCGACGTTCTCGATCATGTCTCGCGCGCGGGCGATCGTGCGGATGCGTTTCGCGCCTTGCTCGACAAGGCTCTGCAGGTGCAGTCGACGCTCATTACGCGCCGCATGACGCAAGTGAGCGTCGAGCAGAACGAACAAATCAAGCGCATCACGTCGTGGGCGGCCATCCTGTTCGCTCCTACGCTCGTGGGCACGGTTTATGGCATGAACTTTCGGTTCATGCCCGAGCTGCAGTGGGTGTGGGGGTATCCCTTCGCGCTCGGCCTCATGGTGATGCTCGGCGTCGGGCTCTACGTCGTGTTCAAGCGCCGCGACTGGCTGTAGCCGCCCATGTTTGCCGTGCTGCACGAGCGTCGGTTCGCCGCGCTCTTTGCGTCGCAAGTGGCCTCGTTGCTCGGCACGGGCATCCTCACCGTTGCGATCGCTTTGCTGGCCGCGCGCATCGCGGGCGACGATGCGGGCGTCGTGCTGAGCATCGCGCTCACGATCCGCATCGCCACCTACGTCGTGATCTCGCCCATCGCCACCGCGCTGCTCGCGGGGCGGTCAAGCCGCGCCATTTTGGTGGGGGCGGATGCCGCGCGCATCGTCGTGGCGCTCTCGCTCGTGTTCGTGACCGAGGCCTGGCAGTTGTACGCGGCGATCGTGCTGCTGCAGACCGCTTCGGCCGTGTTCACGCCGACCTTTCAGGCCGCGATTCCCGAAGTGTTGCCCGACGAAAGGGACTTCACGGCGGCGCAGACGCTCTCGAGACTCGCGTATGACCTCGAGTCGCTCGTGAGCCCGCTGCTCGCGGCGGCGCTCGTGACGCTGCTGCCGACTTCGTGGCTCTTCGCCATCACGGCCGCGGGCTTTGCGGCATCGCTCGCTGCTGTGGTGCTCTCGCGGCTCGAGTTGCGAACCCCAGTGACGGGCCAGCCCTTTACGTCGCGACTCGTGCGCGGGATGCGACTCATTGGCTCGATCGAGTCGACGCGCTTCTTGGCCCTACTCGACGCTGCGGTCGCCGCCGTGTACGCGACCGTGCTCGTGAACACCGTGGTGATCGCGCTGCGATTCGACGGGGGGGTCGAGGAGGTCGCACTGCCCCTGGGAGTCGCTCTCGCGCTCTTCGGGGTCGGGTCGATTCTGGTTGCTCTGGTGCTTCCGGCACTGCTGCGGCGCGTGACCGACAGGGCCGTCATGACGAGTGGGGCGGCGGCAATCGTTGTCATCCTCGCAGCGGTGTCGCTCATAGAAGCGGGCCCTGGCCTCACGCTGGTCTCTCTCGGCGTGCTGTGGCTGCTGTTGGGCGCCGCGTCGTCGGCCGTGAGCACGCCGAGTGCGCGCCTCATTCGCCGCGACGTCACGACCGCGGATCGCCCTGCTGTATTCGCGGCGCGCTTCTCGACATCGCACGCGTGGTACGCCGTGGCGTATCCACTCGCGGGCGTCGGCGGTGCGGTCTGGGGGGTCGCGGCAGCGACCGGCGCACTCGCGGCGCTCACCCTCGTCGTGCTGGTCGGGGCGGTGGCGGGCTCGCGGCGGGCATCCGCCCCGCACACCAGCACGAGCTGACCGGCAGAGATGCCCTGATCAGGCCGGGCGGTTAGGCTCTCCCGCGTGACTGACGTGCTTGCCAGCGGCATCGACCGCGCAGAACTCGACCCCG
>JBJOPU010000003.1:0-19462 GCA_046050505.1 Actinomycetota bacterium | reverse complement strand
CTGCGAACATGCTCGTCATCGCATTTCCGACCCTGGGTGCTTTCGCGACGATGATGTTCCTCAACGTGCTGTTTTTCGGCGTCCTGTGGCCCGTCGGCGATCTGGAACGGGTCGTGGCGGGCATTCCGGAGGCGCTCAGCGCTCTGGCAGACGGTGTCGGCACGGCGACGGGGTGGTTGCTCGTGGCGCCCGTCGCGAGTGCGTGGCTGGTCGCTGCCATCGTGCGGCGACCGGCGGCCATCCCGGTGTCGACGATCGTTGCCGTCATGCTTGCCATTGCATTCGTGCTCGGAGCATTTCACCCGGCGGCCGCTGGCAGCACGTTTACCCTGCTCACCTTGCTGGCGATCACCCTCATTCCTGCGGCTCGCACACCTCTCACGAACGTGCTCGTTGACCTGGTCGCCGTGCTGCAAATCGCGATCGCCTGGGCGGCGGCCGTGAATCGCGACGTAGTGGTGGTGTGGATGCAGTCGATCGTCGACGCGTACCTCACGTTCATGGGCTAGCTGCGGGTACCGCGCTCCCGCCGGCGCTCACGCATGCAGGGCCCGCCAGTAGAGTTGGGCGAGCCACGGGCGCGACTCGCTCGTCCGTTTTCGAGAAACCCCAAGGAGCACGCGTGTCCGACGTCGCGGCAGACCAGCCCGCCCACCCGACTGCCCCGCAGGCCGTCGACGTGACGGAGGCCACCGACGGCTTCGGCATCTTCACAGACCGCTCCGTCGTGGCGGTGCGAGTCGCGGGCGAGCTCCGCGACCTCGCGTTCCGCCTTCAACCCGGCGACCGCGCCGAGCCCGTCACGATCGACTCGCCCGATGGTCTCGCGATCTTGCGCCACTCGACCGCGCACGTGCTCGCTCAAGCTGTGCAGTCGATCAACCCCGAAGCGAAGCTCGGCATCGGCCCGCCCATCACTGACGGCTTCTACTACGACTTCGACGTGGCGACGCCGTTCACGACCGACGACCTCTCGGCGCTGAGCAAAGCGATGGACCGCATCATTCGGCAGGGCCAGCGCTTCGTGCGCCGCGTCGTGACCGATGACGAGGCCCGCGCCGAGCTCGCCTCTGAGCCCTACAAGCTCGAGCTGATCGGGCTCAAGGGCGCTGCGGCCGACGGTGCTGACGGTGAAAGTGTCGAGGTCGGAGCCGGTGAACTCACCATCTACGAAAACGTCGACGGCAAGACGGGCGAGGTCTACTGGAAAGACCTGTGCCGGGGCCCCCACCTGCCCAACACGCGCATGATTGGCAACGGATGGTCGCTCACGCGCGTCGCCGCCGCTTACTGGCGCGGCAGCGAGAAGAACCCGCAACTGCAGCGCATCTACGGCACGGCATGGCCGTCGAAGGATGCCATGCGCGAGCACCTCGGCCGCCTCGAAGAAGCCGCCAAGCGTGACCACCGCAAGCTCGGCGTCGAACTCGACCTGTTCAGCTTCCCCGATGAGATCGGATCAGGCCTCGCGGTCTTCCACCCCAAGGGCGGCATCATCCGGGCCGAGATCGAGAGCTACATGCGCGAGCGTTTGCTCGCCAATGGCTATGAGCTCGTTTACTCGCCGCACATCACGAAGGGGCAGCTCTTCGAGACGAGTGGCCACTTGCAGTGGTACGAGGAGGGCATGTTTCCCGCGATGCACCTCGATGAAGAGCGTGACGCCGCGGGCAACATTACGAAGCAGGGCCAGGACTACTACCTCAAGCCCATGAACTGCCCGTTCCACAACCTCATCTTCCGCGCCCGCGGCCGGAGCTACCGTGAGTTGCCCTTGCGCCTCGCCGAGTTCGGCACGGTATATCGCTACGAGAAGAGCGGAACGCTCTCGGGCCTCACGCGCGTGCGCGGATTGACGCAAGACGACGCGCACATTTACGTCACCCCCGACCAGGTGAAGAGCGAGGTGGCAAGCCAGCTCGAGTTCGTGCTCGAAACCCTGCGCGGATACGGCCTCGACGACTTTTACCTCGAGCTGTCGACCCGCAACCCCGATAAGTCGTTCGGCAGCGATGAGCTGTGGACCCAGGCCACCGAAACCCTGCGCGAAGTCGCCGTCGATTCGGGCCTTGAGCTCGTGCCCGACCCGGGCGGAGCGGCCTTCTATGGCCCGAAGATCTCTGTTCAGGCGCGCGACGCCATCGGTCGTACGTGGCAGTTGTCGACCGTGCAGCTCGATTTCAACCAGCCCGAGCGATTCGATCTCGAATACACAGCTTCTGACGGAACGCGTCAGCAGCCGATCATGATCCACCGCGCGCTGCTGGGCTCGATCGAGCGGTTCTTCGCCATCTTGCTGGAGCACTACGCCGGCGCGTTTCCGGCGTGGCTGTCGCCCGAGCAGGTCGTGGGCATCCCCGTGGCCGAGGATTACGCCGAGTACCTCGAGGGTGTCATCGGCGAGTTGCGCGCGGCGGGCGTGCGGGCGCACGTCGACCACTCTGACGACCGCATGCAGAAGAAGATTCGCACGCACACGACGCACAAAGTCCCTTACCTGCTCATCGCCGGGGCCGACGATGCGGCGAACGGTGCCGTGAGCTTCCGGTTCCGCGATGGAACGCAGATCAACGGGGTGCCCGTGGCCGAGGCCGTCGCGCGCATCACCACGGCGATCTCGACGCGGTCGGCCGAGCTGTAGGCGAGCATCCGATCATGATCGATCGCGACGAGGCGGCAGGCTTCGAGGGTGTGCGCGCTGAGAGCTCTGCCGATTTTGCGGCGGTTCCAGATGCGTTCCAACGCCTGTGGACCCCACACCGCCTCGTCTACATCGAGAACGGGCAACAGCCTGATGACGATGCGTGCCCCTTTTGCCGGGCGCCCGAACTGGATGACGAGCAAGCCCTCATCGTGGCGCGAGGCCAGCACGCCTACGTGCTGCTCAATCTCTATCCGTACAACAGCGGCCACCTGCTCGTCTGCCCGTATCGCCATGTTGCGCTGTATGACGAGGCCACGGCCGAAGAAGTCGCCGAAATTGCCGCCCTCACTCAGACCGCGATGCGCGTGCTGACGGCGACGTCGGGGTGCCAGGGATTCAACATCGGAATGAACCAGGGCCGCATTGCCGGGGCCGGAATCGCGGCGCATTTGCACCAACACATCGTGCCGCGCTGGGCCCTCGACTCGAATTTCTTCCCGATCGTTGCGGGCACGAAGGCTGTGCCGCGGCTTCTTGGCGAGGTTCGAGATGAGATCGCTCGCGCCTGGCCTTCAGACTCGCCCCAGTAGACTGGCGCGCGCCGCCAAACCCCAGGAATCTCTCGCGCGATCGCGCGGGCACCGTGCCAGAAAGGGCCGATAGACCATGACCGAGACCACGACGACGAGCGTGCAGGGCACGAACCGCGTCAAGCGCGGACTCGCCGAAATGCTCAAGGGTGGCGTCATCATGGACGTCATCAACGCCGAGCAGGCTCGCATTGCAGAAGACGCGGGAGCGGTTGCCGTCATGGCGCTCGAGCGTGTTCCGGCCGACATTCGTGCGCAGGGTGGTGTTGCTCGCATGAGTGACCCCGACCTCATCGACGAGATCATCGCGACCGTGTCGATTCCGGTCATGGCGAAGGCGCGCATCGGGCACTTTGTCGAGGCGCAGGTGCTTCAGTCGCTCGGCGTTGACTACATCGATGAGTCGGAGGTGCTGAGCCCCGCTGACTATGTCAACCACATCGACAAGTGGCCGTTCACGGTTCCGTTCGTGTGCGGTGCCACGAACCTGGGCGAGGCGCTGCGTCGCATCACCGAGGGTGCCGCGATGATTCGCTCGAAGGGCGAGGCCGGCACGGGCGACGTCTCTGAGGCGACGAAGCACATCCGCACGATTCTCGGCGAGATTCGCGCGCTCTCGGCGAAGACGCCTGACGAGTGGTACGTCGCGGCGAAAGAACTGCAGGCGCCCTACGAGTTGGTCGCCGAGGTTGCTCAGACGGGCAAGCTGCCGGTCGTGCTCTTCACCGCGGGAGGCGTTGCGACGCCTGCTGACGCCGCGCTCATGATGCAGTTAGGTGCTGACGGTGTGTTCGTCGGCTCGGGTGTCTTCAAGTCGGGCAACCCCGTCGCTCGCGCTGCCGCGATTGTCAAGGCGACCGCGGGTTACAACGACCCCGCGATCGTCGCGGAGGCATCGCGCGGACTGGGCGAAGCCATGGTCGGCATCAACGTCGCCGACCTGCCCGCCCCGCACCGCCTTGCCGAGCGTGGCTGGTAGCTCGCTTCCGCCCGTCGGGGTCTTTGCGCTGCAGGGCGACGTGCGTGAGCACGTCGCCGTGTTGCGAGATTTGGGTGCCGACGTGCGAGAGGTGCGCACCCCCGCACAGCTCGACGAAGTTGCCGGGCTCGTCATTCCCGGGGGCGAGTCGAGCGTCATGGACAAACTCAGCCGCTTGTTTGCGTTGCAAGAACCGTTGCGGGCACGCATTCGCGCCGGCATGCCGGTGTACGGCACGTGCGCTGGATTGATCATGCTCGCTGACCGTGTTCACGACGGCATTGACGGACAACAGACGCTCGGCGGGCTCGATGTTGCGGTGCGACGCAACGCCTTCGGAAACCAGCTCGATTCGTTCGAGACGGCGCTTGACGTGCCGGTGCTGGGGGAGCCGCCGGTGCACGCCGTCTTCATTCGCGCGCCGGTGGTAGACGAAGTGGGCCCTGAGGTTGAGGTCCTCGCTCGCCTCGACGATGGCCGCATCGTCGCGGTCGAACAGGGTCGGCTTCTCGGCACCTCGTTCCACCCCGAGGTATCGGGCGAGCGCCGCTTCCACGAACGCTTTCTCGGGCACGTCGCCGCGGCATCCTGATCAGAACTGCTGAGAGCATGGAGGCATGAGCCTCTACTCCGATTACCCGGCCGCCCGCACCCGGCAGATCATCGCCGACGTGGCCGGGCTTGGCATGGTTGTCATCGTCATCGCGATCGCGAGCGCCGTCACGGCGGCGATCCGCACTCTGGGGAGCTTCGGCCGCGACCTTGAGGCTGCGGGCCTTGACTTTCAGAACGGCTTGAGCGGTGCGGCTGACGCCCTCGGAGACGTGCCACTCATCGGCGACGGCATTCGCGGCCCGTTCGACGCGGCAGCTAGTGCCGGCGCGTCGGTCGCCGAGGCAGGGCGTGGGCAGCAACAGTTCGTGGAGTTTGTGGCGGTCAGCACTGGGCTGACGGTTGCGCTCATCCCGCTGATCATGCTCGCCCTGATCTGGGTGCTGCCGCGCGTGCGGTTCGCGCGCCGATCGACCGCCCTCCGTCGGATGATCGCCAACGGCATGACAGCCGACACCCTCGCGGCTCGAGCCGTGGCGCATGCGCCGCTCGTGCAGCTTGTGGCCGTGCATCCTGACCCCGCGGCGGCCTGGCGTGCCAACGACCCCCGGTTGGTCCGAGCACTCGCGGGTATCGAGCTACGCCGAGCAGGAGTTCGGCCGGAGGCGTTGCCCCAGTAGGGGGCGTGTGGCTGTCGCGAACGACAATCTACGCTCGCATTAGTCGCGCGCGACAGCCGTCAGAGGTCGTCGGCGGTCTCGCCTCGACCTCTCGAGTGTCAGCCCCGCGTGCACGACATTTCGTCGGCCCCGAAGGTGGGGTTGGTCACGATCACGGTGTCGCCCTCTCGCGAGAGTGTGGCCACGATGTCGGCTTCGGTCGCCCCCTCGGGGAATCGCGAGATCGTAATCGACTCGCCGTCGGCGGGGAGTTCCTGTGGGATACCTTCCACGCGGGCGGTCTGCCCGACCTCGGTGTCGACTTCGCCAGCTTCACCGAGCGCGAGAACCTCATCGTCGGCGACGGTTAGGCGGAAGTTCTGGAAAGCGCCAGAGCCGCCGACCTCGACCGAGTACAGACCGGCCTCGTCGACGTTGATCGAGACTCCGTAGGGAAGCGCCGCACCATCGAGCGAAAGATCGCATTGCCACGCGCCAACGGCGAACTGCTCAACCGGGGTGTCGCCCCACGGTCGCTCTTCAACGGGAGCGACAACGGGGGCGGAGGAGTCTGCGTCGGTGCTCGGCGCGGCTGTCGGCGCGCATCCGCTGAGGGCAAGCAGAGCGACGGCGGGAACAAGAATGAGGTGGGTTCGGGTCATGCAGTGAGGTTATCGAAAACGACAAAGACGTGGCGTAGCGCCCCGCCTCGATGACACCGGCAGGGCATGAACTGCTCGCTAAGATGATGGTCATGTCTGGCCATTCCAAGTGGGCAACGACCAAGCACAAGAAGGCGATCATCGATAGTCGTCGCGCCAAGTCGTTTGCCAAGCTCATTAAGAACATCGAAGTTGCTGCCAAGATTGGCGGCGCCGATATGAGCGGCAACCCGACGCTCGTCGACGCGGTGCAGAAGGCCAAAAAGACCTCGGTTCCCAACGACAACATCGACCGCGCGATTAAGCGTGGCGCGGGCCTCACCGGTGAGTCGATCGACTACCAGACGATCATGTACGAAGGCTATGGCCCGGGCGGCCTTGCGCTACTCATCGAGTGCCTCACCGACAACAAGAACCGTGCGGCCGCCGAGGTGCGCACGGCGATGACGCGCAATGGCGGCACGATGGCTGACCCGGGCAGCGTTGCCTACAACTTCAGCCGCAAGGGCGTGATCTCGATCACGAAGACCGACGGTGTGACCGAAGACGATATCCTCATGGCCGTCCTCGAGGCCGGGGCCGAGGAGGTCATCGACCAGGGTGGTGGCTTCGAGGTCATTACCGACCCGTCACACCTCGTTGCGGCTCGCACGGCACTCACGGACGCGGGCATCGAATACGACGCGGCTGAGGCCGAGTTCGTCGCCAACCTGCAGATCGAGGCCGACGCCGAGACAGCACGCAAGCTCTTCAAGTTGGTCGACGCGATGGATGACTTGGACGACGTGCAAAACGTCTTCACGAATGTCTCGCTGAGCGCCGAGGTGCGCGCCGAGCTCGACGACGACGAGTAGTCGATCGTGCGAGTGCTCGGCGTCGACCCCGGCCTCACTCGCTGCGGGGTGGGCATTGTCGACATCGAGCCGAACAGGCGGGCCACGCTCGTCGCCGTCACCGTGATTCAATCGCCCCCGGAGCAGGCTCTCGAATCGCGACTCTTGGCGATCGGTGAGGGCCTCGCGACGCTACTCGACGAGCACCGCCCCGACGCGGTCGCTCTCGAGCGCGTCTTTGCTCAACACAACGTGCGCACGGTCATGGGCACGGCTCAAGCCAGCGGAGTCGTGCTCTACGTCGCCGCGCTCCGCGGTTTGCCCGTCACTCTGCACACTCCCACCGAGGTGAAGGCGGCGGTCACGGGGCACGGGGCCGCCGACAAGAAGCAAGTGACGGCCATGGTGCAGCGCATCCTTCGTCTGGATGCCCCACCGAAGCCCGCCGACGCCGCCGATGCCCTGGCGCTCGCCATCTGCCACGGTTGGCGCGGAGCCTCGAGCCCCGCTGCTCGCGTCGCGGGGGAGTCGGCCGCGGGTTCTCCGCACCTAACCCCCGCACAGCACGCGTGGCGCGCGGCCGAGAAGGCGACCCGCGCCCGTAGGCTCAACGGGTGATCGCTAGTCTGCGCGGAACCCTTGTTGCCCTGACGGGTACGCGCGCAGTGATCGACGTCTCGGGGGTCGGCTATGCAGTCGCGGTCACCGAACGTCACGCCCGAGACTTGCGCACGGGTGACACCGTGCGGGTGCACACGGCGCTCGTGGTTCGCGAAGACGACATGAGCCTGTTCGGCTTCGCCGACGAGGTCGAGCTCGGGCTGTTTGAGTTGCTGCGCACGGTCTCCGGGGTTGGCCCGAAGTCGGCCTTAGGTGTGCTCGGCGCGATGACCCCTGACGCCATTGCACGAGCGATCGCAGACGATGACGACGCGCCGTTCCGGGCCGTGAGCGGCATCGGACCCAAGACCGCCAAGCTCATCGTGGTGACCCTCGCGGGCAAGTTGGTCGCTCCGACAGGTAGCTCTCCTGCTGCGGCGGAGGGCGCCCCGGCAGCCGACACGACGTCGCTCGTCGCCGCTCTCACCGGCCTTGGCTGGCCTGAGCGCACCGCTCTCGACGTGGCCGCACAGGTGGTCGATGCTGACCCCGATGCCTCGACCGCTGCCCTCTCGGTGCTCTTGCGCCGTGCACTCGCCCTCCTGGGCCCCGCGCGCGCCCGCTCCGCGGCTGACACTGCGGATCGGGCTCGCTCGTGAGCGACGACGTGTTGCGCGCTGAGCCCGAATCGGCGGCCGAACTTGCCTTTGAAGGTGCCTTGCGCCCGCAAAGCCTCGGCGAATTCGTCGGCCAGCACAAGGTACGCCGGCAGTTGCAACTGCTGCTCGAAGCTGCCGGTCTGCAGAATCGCACGCCTGACCACATCTTGCTCGCCGGCCCTCCCGGTCTTGGCAAGACGACACTCGCGATGATCGTCGCGCACGAGGGCCAACGGCCGCTGCGCATGACGAGCGGCCCGGCCATTCAGCACGCGGGAGACCTCGCGGCTGTCTTGTCGTCGCTCGTACCGGGCGAAGTGCTGTTCATCGACGAGATTCACCGCATGGCGCGGTCGGCCGAAGAGATGCTCTACCTCGCGATGGAAGACTTCCGCGTCGACATCATGGTGGGCAAGGGTGCCGGTGCGACGAGCATCCCGCTCGAGCTCGCGCCCTTCACGCTGGTCGGGGCAACCACCCGATCGGGCCTGTTGCCGAACCCTTTGCGCGACCGATTCGGCTTCACCGCGCACCTCGAGTTCTATGAGCCTGAAGAACTGCATCAGGTGCTCGAGCGGGCGGCCCGTTTGTTGAGCCTCGCGATCGATGAGGATGCCCTGGCCGAGATCGCGCGCCGCTCGCGCGGCACGCCCCGCATCGCCAACCGACTGCTGCGCCGTGTGCGCGACTTTGCACTCGTGCGCGGGGGAGACGCGGATCGTGCAGCGGTTCGTGCCGCACTCGAGCTCTACGACGTCGACGAGCAAGGTCTCGACCGCCTGGACCGGGCCGTGTTGCAGGCAATCGTCGAGCGATTTGACGGTGGCCCTGTCGGGCTCTCGACACTCGCCGTCTCAGTCGGTGAAGAGGCAGAGACGATCGAGGCAGTTGTCGAACCCTTTCTCGTGCGCACGGGTCTGCTCTCGCGCACCCCGCGCGGCCGCGTCGCGACCGCGCGTGCGTGGGCTCACCTCGGGCACCCGCCACGGGCGACCGAGGTCGATGACCTATAGTTATCGCTGGCCCTCGGCCGAGCAACCGCTCGCCGACCGGCGCTGAATTCAGCGCTACGCCGCTCCCGTCTCTGAAAGGCACCGCGTCTCATGGTTTTCGACCCGTTGACGATCGTCATGCTGGGCGTGCTCGCCCTGCTCATCTTTTTTATGTTCCGCAACTCGCGCAAGCGCAAGCAAGACCTCGAGGCGCTGCAGCTCAAGATGGTTCCCGGTGCTGAGGTCATGACGAACTTTGGTCTGTTCGGCACTCTCGTGAGCATCGATGACGACGCCAACGTGGCCGTGATCGAAACGAGCCCGGGCAGCACCGTTCGCGTGCACCGTCAGACTCTCGCGCGCGTCATTGAAGACGAGCCCGTGGTCGCCGACGACGCAGACGCTGAGCCGAGCCTCAACGAGTCCAGCCTCGACGCGCCGGCCGAGAAGCCGAAGCGCGCCAAGAAGACCGAGAACTAAACCCCCTCGCTCACCTCGCGGGGCGCGACCGTCACTGGCGCGCCCGCCTCCCCTCGCAGAAATGAGTACCACTGGTGGCCAGAAGCACCACTGAGCGCAAAGCCATTCGTTCCCTCGTCTGGCTTCTCGTCATCATCATCGCCCTCATCGCGGCGAACGGGGCGAGCGTGCTCTTCAACAACGGTCAATGGACTCCGAAGCTCGCTCTTGACCTCGAGGGTGGCACGCAGATCACACTGACGCCACAGCTCTCGAGCGGCGAGGCCGTGACGGCCGAGCAGCTCGAGCGCGCGGTGGCCATCATTCGCCAGCGCGTTGACGCCAGTGGTGTCAGCGAGGCCGAGATCAACACCCAGGGCAACCAGAACATCGTGGTGTCGATTCCGGGCGAGCCCGATGACGAGACGCGCGAGCGTATCTCAAGCTCGGCCAAGCTCGAGTTCCGCCCGGTGCTCATCGCCGGCGCTCCTTCCGCCGACACCATCGGTGAAGAGGGCGCGGTTGATCCGGGCGCTGACCCTTCCGCATCGCCGAGTGCCGACCCCTCTGCGAGCGCGGACCCGTCTGCAAGTGCATCGCCTTCTGCGAGTGCGGAGCCGACTCCGAGCGCGAGTCCGACCGACGCGAGCGACATCGCGTGGATCACTCCCGAACTGCAAGAACAATTCGACTCGTTCGACTGCGCGACGGTGAATGCGGTGGGTGCGAATGTTGCCCCGTCGGATGAGCCGCTCATTACGTGTGAGCAAGACGGCACGGTCAAGTACATCCTTGGGCCCGTCGAGGTTGCTGGAGAGCGCATTGCCGACGCGAACGCGCGGCTCGTGACCTCGCAGACGGGCGTCACCACGAACGAGTGGGGCGTCTTCATCGAGTTTGATGCCGAAGGAACCACGCAATTCCGCACGGTGACGGAGCGACTCATCACCCTGAGTGGCGCGCAGAACCAGTTCGCGATCGTGCTCGATGGCAGCGTCATCAGCGCACCGCGAACGATCAGCGCCATCACGGATGGCCGACCGCAGATCAGCGGAAACTTCACGGAAGAAACGGCGCTCACGCTTGCCGATCAGCTGAAGTTCGGCGCTTTGCCCATCGGCTTCGAGATCCAGTCGAGCGAGAACATCAGCGCGACCCTCGGTGTCTCGCAACTCCAGAGCGGCATCATCGCGGGCATCATCGGCCTGATTCTCGTCGGGCTCTATGCCTTCTTCCAATACCGGGCTCTCGGGGGCGTTGTGCTCGCGTCGCTCATCGTGGCGGGCATCCTGACCTATCTGATCATCACGTACCTCTCGAACCAGCAGGGTTTCCGCCTCTCGCTCGCCGGCGTCGCGGGTCTCGTGATCTCGATCGGCGTGATCGCTGACTCGTTCATCGTGTACTTCGAACGCATTCGCGACGAGCTGCGTGACGGACGAAGTGTGGATGGCGCGGTCGAAGCGGGGTGGAAGCGCGCGTGGCGCACCATCCTCATCAGCGACGTGATCAACTTCCTCGCCGCAGCGGTGCTCTTCGTGCTGGCAGTGGGCAACGTGCGTGGCTTTGCCTTCACGCTCGGTATCACGACAATCGTCGACCTCATCGTGGTCGCGTTGTTCACGCACCCGATGATGCAGTTGCTGGCCCGCACGCGTTTCTTCGGAAGCGGACACCCCCTCAGCGGCCTCGACCCGCAGGCGCTCGGTGCGGTGTATAGGGGTCGGGCACAGTTCCGCACCCCGGTTGGAGTCACGAGCACGAAGGTGGCGAGTAGTAGCAAAGAGGCGCAGCGTCGCCAGACGATCGCCGAGCGCAAGGCTGCGCAACAGGGCGGCGAAGGGAAGGACGCGCGATGAGCAAGCTCACGCAGATTGGTAACGACCTCTACACGGGCGCTCGGTCGTTTGACTTCGTCGGCCGACGGAAGACCTGGTACCTCATCGCCATCGTGATGGTGGTCGTGGCCATTGGCGTCACGGTGCTTCGTGGGGGTTTTGTTTTCGGCATCGAGTTCCGTGGTGGTTCTGAGTTCCGCGTACAGAGCACCGCTGTCGTTGCCGAGGGCACGGCCGCGGCGACGGCGATTGCTGATGAAGCGGTTGCGTCCGTTGTTCCCGGAGCCAACCCGCGCGTCTCGATCGTTGGCGGAGACTCGGTCCGCGTTCAGACCGAGCAGTTGACCCCGGCGGAAACGGAAGAGGTTCGCGCCGCCCTTGCTGAGGCTTACGGCGTTGCCGTCGCGGACGTGAGTTCCTCGTTCATTGGAGCAACGTGGGGTGCCGACATCACGCGCCAGGCGATCATTGCGCTCGCGGTTTTCTTGACGCTCGCCAGCATCGTGCTCGCTCTCTACTTCCGCACATGGAAGATGTCGCTCGCGGCGATCATCGCACTCGTTCATGACTTGATCATCACTGCGGGCATTTACGGTGTGTTCGGTCTGGAAATCACTCCGGCTGCCGTGATCGGCTTCTTGACGATTCTTGGCTACTCGCTCTACGACACGGTCGTCGTGTTCGACAAGGTGCGCGAGAACACGAGCGAAGACGGCGTCGAGTCACGCCGTACGTTCGCTCAGTCGGTCAACCTGGCCGTGAACCAGACCCTCGTACGGTCGATCAACACGTCGATCGTTGCGGTGCTGCCGACGGCCTCGATTTTGTTCGTCGGTTCGCTCCTCCTGGGAGCTGGCACGCTTCGCGACATCGCTCTGGCGCTCGCGGTCGGCACCATCGTCGCAACCTACTCGTCGATCTTCCTGGCCGCGCCTCTTTACGTGCACCTGCGCGAGAACGAGCCCGAGCTCAAGAAGCAGGGTGCTCGTCAGCGGGTTGCCCGCACTGAGTCGGGTGCAGTGCGCTAATTCGAATGCGTGGTGTAGCCCGCTGTCGGGCGATGCCCATGCCCACGCCGTAGGATTATGGCGGAGGGCGCGCCGATGACCGACACCACGCAGCAGAGCAGCGCTTCTCTGCGCGCGCTGTTGCCGAGAATCTTCTCGCGGTCGCAAACCGGAGGGGCGCTCGAGGCGCTCTTCAAGACGGTGCGGGCGCAGCATCCGAAAGCAGACATCCCGCTCATCGAGCGTGCCTACCACGTAGCCGAGCGAGCCCACGAAGGGCAAACGCGGAAGAGCGGCGAGCCCTACATCACGCATCCGCTCGCGGTCGCGCAGATCTTGGCTGATCTTGGAATCGGCGCCAAAACGATTGCTGCCGCCCTGCTCCACGACACCGTTGAAGACACTGACTACAGCCTCGACGAACTGAGGCGAGATTTCGGTGACGAGATCGCCATGCTTGTCGACGGCGTGACCAAGCTCGACAAGCTCAAGTACGGCGACAGTGCGCAGTCCGACACGGTGCGCAAAATGATCGTTGCGATGTCGAAAGACATCCGCGTTCTCATCGTCAAGCTCGCTGACCGGCTGCACAACGCTCGCACGTGGGGTTTTGTCGAGAGCTCGTCGGCGCAGCGAAAGGCGCAAGAGACCCTCGACATCTACGCTCCGCTTGCGCATCGGCTGGGCATCCAAACCATCAAGTGGGAACTAGAAGACCTTTCGTTCGCCGTGTTGCAGCCCAAGATCTACGTCGAGATCGAGAGCCTGGTGCGAAGCCGCACCCCCGAGCGCGAGGCCTTCGTGCAGCAGGTGATTGACGCCGTCAAGGATGACTTGCGGGTGGCGAAGATCAAGGCAGACGTCAAGGGTCGGCCGAAGCAGTACTACTCGATCTACCAAAAGATGGTGCATCGTGGGCGCGACTTTGATGAGATCTACGACCTCACGGGTGTGCGCATTCTCGTCAATTCCATTCGTGATTGTTACGCGGTGTTGGGTGCCGTACACGCCCGGTGGAATCCCATGCCCGGTCGCTTCAAGGACTACATCGCGACACCAAAGTTCAACCTCTACCAGTCGTTGCACACGACCGTGTTTGGCCCCGGTGGTCGTCCCGTTGAATTGCAGATCAGAACACATGAGATGCACCAGCGGGCCGAGTTCGGTGTGGCCGCGCACTGGAAGTACAAAGAGCGGATGGCGGGCTCGAGTCGTGGCGAGGCGGTTGCGGAACGGTCCGACACCGACATGGCCTGGCTTGCCCACATTTCTGACTGGCAAGCCGAGACAAGTGACCCAACCGAGTTTCTCGACAACCTGCGCTACGAAATCGGCGCTAAAGAGGTCTACGTATTCACCCCGCAAGGCAAAGTTATTGGTCTGCCTGCCGGCGCGACACCGGTCGATTTCGCCTATGCCGTTCACACTGAAGTGGGCCACCGCACCATGGGCGCCAAGGTCAACGGGCGCCTCGTGCCGCTCGAGACGGTGCTCAATAGTGGCGACTCGGTCGAGGTATTCACGTCGAAGAATCCGGATGCTGGGCCGAGTCAAGACTGGCTGAACTTCACGACCAGCACGCGCGCGCGGTCAAAGATTCGTCAGTGGTTCACGAAAGAGCGCCGCGACGAAGCTGTCGAGCAGGGCAAAGACGCCATTGCGCGCGCCATGCGCAAGCAGAATTTGCCCTTGCAACGCCTGATGACGCAAGACTCGGTCGCGCACGTCGCCTCGCAGCTGCGCTACGAAACCGTTGAGTCCCTTTACGCCGCCGTCGGCGAAGGGCACGTGTCAACGCAGTCGGTCATCGAAAAGATTCTTGCCGCCTTGCATGTTGAGGCCGAGAGCGATGACGAGCCGTTCAGTGTGCCGACTCGGGGTCGTACCCCCGTGCGTACGAGCGATTCGGGTGTTCTCGTGCGAGGGGCGCCCGACATTCTGGTCAAGCTTGCGAAGTGCTGCACGCCGGTGCCGGGCGACGCCATCGTTGGCTTCGTCACACGCGGCCAAGGTGTGAGCGTGCACCGAGGAGACTGCAGCAACGTGTCGTCGTTGTTGACCGAGCCCGATCGCATGATCGAGGTGGAGTGGGCCCCCACTGCCAAGAGCGTTTTCCTCGTGCAGATTCAGGTCGAAGCCCTCGATCGCAGCGGACTGCTCAGCGATGTGACGCGGGTGTTGTCTGAGCACCACGTCAACATCTTGTCGGCCAGCGTGAGCACCTCGAAAGACCGTCTCGCGCTGAGTCGGTTTGTGTTCGAGATGGGTGACGTCACGCACCTCGATCGCGTGCTCAATGCCGTTCGGAGAATTGACGCGGTCTATGACGTCTACCGAGTGAGCAACGGCTAGAGCGAAGCGCGAACGGCGTGGCTCGCTCCTGACTCTAGTGTGGCCTGAGCTATCGCGGCCAGAATGCGCTGTCGCGCGGTTCGCACGAACGACAAGTTGATTCGACCCGACAACGCCGAGAAGAGGATGTCGAGGTCAATGCGGCTCTCGCGCAATCCGCACGCCAAGAGCTGCTGAAGGTCATCCCCGGTGTCGTGGCGCGCGAGATCAACGAGAGTGCGAACGGGCGAAGTGACCGCGACGCCCCCGAGCATGACCCGTTCGTCGTCGCCAATGACGACTTCGCGAGCGCGCAGTCGACGGCGATTGGGCGAGGGGATGCGAGCCGCGATCGATACGCAGGTTGAGACGGCGACGGGCATAGGGCCCCAACCCCACACCCACGCCGCGCTGCGGTCAGAGATGATCACACGGGTGTCGATGACAATGGGAGCGAGCGACGAAGCCCGTGCGAACGACGTGTTCGGCGCATCGACGCAGACGTACCCCTCGCCGAGGGGAACAAGCTCGCCGTCGAGGGCAGCGCACCGGAGCTCGGTCGCCGACAGGCGAGCATCGGGAACGAAGACAGGGCTTGATCGAGTCATGCGGGGGAGTGTGCCCTGCCTGACCGCCCCCAATGTTTGGTGAGAGCGTTTCTGTGGAGAAACCGCTAGCGGTCAACCGCCCCGAGCCATGCGCGACGCGCTTCGAGAGCCTCGGTCAGCTCCGCGATGCGCTTGGCGTCTTTTGCCGCCGTTGCGGCGGCAAGGTCGGCTTCGAGACCGGCAATCGCGTTCTCAAGCTGCGCAGCGAGGCCCTCTGAGCGCGCCTTCTTCTCAGGGTCGGAGCGGTTCCAGTGCTCTTCTTCGAGCTTTTTGACCGCGAGCTCGATCTGCCGCATGCGATCTTCGACCGACTTCACGTGGTCGCGCGGCACCTTGCCCGCAGCATCCCACTTCCGCTGGATGTTGGAGAGAGTCGCCCGCGCCTGCACGCGGTCGGTTGCGCTGAGTAAGGGAGCCGCTTCATCGAGAATGGCGAGCTTGAGGGCGAGATTGCCGGCAAACTCTTCGTTTTCGCGCGCGTCAACCTCGGCTTTCGCGGCGTAGAGGGCGTCGCCCGCGGCCTTGAACTGCGCCCACAGGGCGTCGTCGATCTTCTTGCCGGCGCGGCCCGCGAGCTTCCATTCGTCGAGCAGGCGGCGGTAGGCGGGAATCGCAGCAGTGCCTTGCGACGCCAGTGCCACGGCCTTGTCGATCAGTTCTTGCTTGCGAGCGCGAACTTCTTTGTGCTCAGAGTCGAGCCCGGCAAAAAACGCCCGGCGGTTGTTCTCAACGGTCGTGCGAGCGGCGCGGAACCGCTTCCAGAGGTCGTCGGCGGCCTTTTTCGGAAGACGAGGGCCATTGGTCTGGTGGTCTTTCCAGCGCGTAAAGAGTTCATCGAGCGACGTGGAGGTTTGCTTCCACTGCACCGACTGCGGGTCTTTTGCGGCGAGTGCTTCGGCGGCTTCGACGATCGCCGTGCGCTCGGCAAGTGCTGCCTCGGTCGCGGCAGCCGCTTCAGCCTTTTGCTCTTCCGTCAGCTTCTCGACTGTTTCGGTGAGAGCGCTGACGCGTGACCGCAACGATTCGAGGTCTCCAACGGCAGCGGCGCTCTCGAGTGCCGCAGTCAGCGACGTGACCGTCTTCGCGACATCGTTTGCCGGGGCACCGGCTTTTGCGCGCTGTTCGAGCAGGCGCACCTGACCGTCGAGCTCGACGTACTTGCGCGTGAAGTAGGCGAGCGCCTCTTCTGGGGTTCCGTCAGGGTACTGGCCGACGGCGCGTTCGACGCCGCGGTCGGTGACGTACACCGTGCCGGTGTCGTCGACCCGGCCCCAGGGGGTGTTCTCGTTGGCTGCCACGTCTGCTTCATCCTCATCGAGTGCGCACACGCACGACTGTCATCGCGCGGTTTTTCAGCGTAGTGCACGGTCGGCTACGGGGGTCAGGATGCACTGCCCCCACTGCGGATCGCTATTGGATCGTGATGGCCGTAATGACCGCGGGGGCTACCGGAGTGCCATCCGTTCCGCCACCGTCGACGCCGGCCGACACGATGTCGCTGATGAGAGCATCCAAACCACTCGTGATGCGACCCATGACGGTGTAGCCACCCGCGGCATCAGCCGAAATCTTCGACTCGTCATAGACGATGAAGAACTGGCTCCCCATGCTGGCTCCGTCTCCACCCTGGCGGGCCATGGCGATGACCCCCGTGGCATACACGTTGTCGGCGGGTGCGTTCTCGATGGGCCCGAAGCGATACTCCGGTCCACCCGTGCCGTCGCCGTTGGGGTCGCCGCACTGCACGACGAAGATGCCGTCGGTGACGAGACGGTGACAGCTGAGTCCGTCAAAGAAGCCTTGTTGAGTCAGGGTGACGAACGATGCAACGGCTTGGGGTGCAGCGGCACCGTCAAGCTCGTACGCCAACTCAAGACCATCATTGAGGGTCATGGTGCCTGTCCAGGTTCGCGACTCGCTCACCGACGGGTCGGGAGCGGTGGCGGGCGACGGCGAGGCGCTTGCGCTGGGAATCGGCTCTGGAGTGCCCGGCCCTACGGTGAAGTAGACAATCTGCGCTGTCGCTGCCAAGGCGCCGACCACGACGATTGCCAACACGGCGATCAGGTTGTCGCGCTTGCGTCGCGCAATCTTCGTTTCGTGCACGGTCTGTCGTGCCTGGTAGCGACGCAGACGATCCTGCGCTTCACGGTTGTTGGCCGATGCGGCTGCCACTGCTCCTCCATTCGGCGACGGTCAGCGGTGTGCGGTCCGCGCCGCAGTGAACTCTAGTCGAGGCTCCGTTGTGGCTGCTCGCGCCGGCGGGCAGGTCGGCGGTGGCCGGTAGCCTGGAGTCATGGATGCTCAGCCGGGCCTCGGCTCGTCCGCGGTTCCTCTCGCGGTGCGTATGCGGCCGACGCGCCTCGATGAGATCGCGGGTCAGCGGCACCTGTTGCGCGCCGGATCCCCTCTCGTGAGCCTGGCGAGCGACGATGCCGGCCGAGCCCCGAGCGCTGTCTCGGTCATCTTGTGGGGCCCTCCGGGAACGGGCAAGACGACGCTCGCACAGGCGATCGCGCGCTCGAGCGGTCGCCGTTTCGTCGAGCTCTCGGCCGTCACCGCGGGTGTGAAAGACGTGCGTGAGGTCATGGAGCGTGCCCTCGCCGATCGCGACCTGTACGGAACCTCGACGGTGTTGTTCCTTGACGAGATTCACCGCTTCACGAAAGCGCAACAAGACGCACTTCTGCCAGGTGTGGAGAACGGGTGGGTCATTCTGATCGCCGCGACGACAGAGAACCCGTCGTTCTCGGTGATCGCCCCGCTGTTGAGTCGCAGTCTTCTGCTCACCCTCGAGACGCTGAGTGACGACGACCTCGGGGTGCTCGTCGACCGAGCGGTCATCGACCCGCGCGGGCTCGCGGGTGCGGTGGTGCTCGATCCCGCGGCGCGCGACGCCATTGTGCGGTTGGCTTCGGGCGATGCGCGGCGAGCACTGACGGCGCTCGAAGCTGCGGCGCAGTCGGCCACGGCGGAAGCGCGGGTCGGTGGCGACGGGGATGGGGCGGGAGAGCATCCTGTCATCACGGCGGAGATTGTGGCAGCGGCTGTGGATCGCGCTTTGCTGCGCTACGACAGACAGGGCGACGAGCACTACGACGTCATCAGCGCCTTCATCAAGTCGATTCGGGGGAGTGACCCCGACGCGGCCCTGCACTACCTCGCACGCATGATTGACGCGGGAGAAGACCCGCGTTTCATCGCGCGCCGCGTCATCATTTCGGCGGCCGAAGACATCGGCATGGCTGACCCGCAGGCGTTGCCGATCGCTGTGGCCGCGGCGCAGGCGGTGCAACTCATTGGCATGCCCGAAGGGCGCATCCCTCTCGCCGAGGCCGTGGTTTATCTCGCGACCGCGCCCAAGTCGAACGCTGCCTACGTTGGTATCGATGCAGCGATTTCCGACGTGCGGGCCGGGCGGCTGGGCCGGGTTCCGAAACCGCTGCGCGATGCGCACTATCCGGGGGCCAAACGACTGGGTCACGGAAAGGGCTACGTGTACCCGCACGACGAGCCCGTGGGGGTCGTGGAACAGCAGCACCTGCCTGATCCGCTCGTGGGAACGGAGTACTACCGACCGACCGAACGCGGCCACGAGCGCGAGGTCTCGGCGCGCCTCGCGAAGCTGCGCGCCATCACGCGCGGTGAGCCCCCGGGCGACAAACCAGGGGAGTGAGTCGGACGCCGACTGCCTCTGGTAGGCTTGCTCGGCCCGTCAGATATGGGCACACCCTCCCTCGTAGCATCCACCGAAGCGCCTCGGCGTGCGTTCGGACCGGACGGAGCGGTGTACGCCCGTGAGCCGCTGAAATTCTCGGCCACGCCCATGGAAGGAAACCGTGTCTACTAAGTCACGCACTCGCAGCAAAACCCGCCTCTCCCGCGCGCTCGGTATCGCCCTCACCCCGAAGGCTGCCAAGTACCTCGAGAAGCGCCCCTACGCTCCCGGTGAGCACGGCCGCACCAAGCGCAAGGCTGACAGCGACTACGCCGTTCGTCTGCGCGAGAAGCAGCGTCTTCGCGCCCAGTACGGCATCCGCGAGGCGCAG
>JBJOPU010000002.1:0-19711 GCA_046050505.1 Actinomycetota bacterium | reverse complement strand
CTGGATCACCGGAGCGATTGCGTCGCGCATCTGGAACGTCGAGACAAAGGTCAGCCTCGAACCCGTAGCGTTGCTCTTCGCGGTCGTCGGCGTGATCGTGGCGCGACTGCTGGAGTTCTCGCCCGGCTTCCTCATCGGCCTGGTCATCGGCCTTGACCTGGTCAGCCGGGTCGACGCTGCCGTACGGGCGCGTGTTGTGGTGCTGAGCACCGGGGTCGTCGCGAGCGTCGCCGTCTCGGCGTGGATTGGCTATTCGGTACTGACGGCGGTGTCGACGGGAGAGCCCGGGTGGTTCGAGCTCTTGATTCACGATGCGTTGGTCGCGACGACGGCGGAGGGCCTGACGGCGGCACTTGCCTCATTGCTGCCGCTGGGCTTCTTGGCCGGTCACGACGTGTTCCGACACTCAAAGCCGCTCTGGGCCGGAACGTTCATCGTGATCGCCGCGCTCTTCGCTCTCATCGTGCTGCCGACGGCGCAGGGCGCAACGGCGAGTGTCGCCGACATGACGTTCTGGATCATCGTGATGGCGGTGTTCGCGGCTGTGACGCTTGTTATCTGGGCTGCCCTTCACTTCACGAGTCGAACCGGTGGGCCCGGAAGCGAGTCTCCTGACATTGCAGTGGAATCGGGCGCAACGCGATAGCCGAATACGTCATACGTACGAAACACATTCGGGTTACGCTCGTCGTGTCCATGTGCCCGCATAGGCCTACTGGTTGACCCGGAGTAGGAATCGTCGTGTCGATGTTGTCATCTCCCCTCCGTCGCGCGGCTGCTGTCGCTGCGATCTCCGCACTTGCCGCCGGATCTCTCATTGCCGGGGTCTCGGTGGCAAACGCGGTTCCGGGAGCCCCGACGATCGCCACGCCCGCTGACGGCTTCGGGACAATCTCGACCCTGATTCCGGTGACCGGACTCGTCGTCGATGCTGGTGGCTTCGACCAGAACGTTACGGTGACGGCGATGGTGGGCGGCGTGCCCGCGGCGAGTTGCACGGCATCCGTGTTGTACACCGACACTTCTTTCGGATGCGACATCACGGTTCCGTCCGTAGGCAGCTACGAGCTCGTCGCGACCTCGACCGAAATGTCGGGTGACGGCGTGGCGAGCGCGCCCAGCAACGCGGTCACTGTCGTGGTCGGAACCGATGCGCAGGTCACCGTCACGAGCCATCCGGAGTTTGATAACGAGTGGCCCACGCTCACACCCACCCTCGTCGGCGTGGGGCCAGCGCTCGGCAGAGTGTCGGTCTTCGTGTACCCGGAGGGAACACCGCCCGTCGGCAATCTGTACTGCGAAGTCGACCCTGTGCCCGCCTCGGGAATCTGGTCGTGCACGGGCTCCAACCCGACATGGAACTACGGTGCGGCCTCATTCCGTGCTGACGGGTTCGATGTGACGGGGGCGCAGACTGCCACAGACTTCGGTGACTTCATTCAGGGGGCATTCGTTCCGGGCCCGCCAACCTCGAGCTATGTGCTCGGGCCCGCGAACATTAACGCCACGATTCAGGGAGCGAGCGGGGCCTTTCTTCAGACAGTGCTCTATGAGGCGGTGCTCAATGGGGAAGGGTCGATGTTTACCGAGCGCCAAGTCTGCGACGCAACAGGCAACCCCCCTGTCATTACGTGTGCAGCGACGGGCCTGACTCAGGGCGTCTGGAACTTCTATACCGAGCAGGACGTGGCCGAGATCTACGTCGAGAGCCTCAGTGAGTACGTGCGCATTCCTCCTGTTCCGGGAGGTCCGTCAGCCACCGTGCTCAACGATGGTTCCGTGCGGTTTAGCGGCACGGGAGTTGCGGGCTACCGCGTGCTCGTACGCACCGTGGCGGCGTCGACGGTGTGCTCGGCCATTGTTCAAGGCAGTGGAACGTGGCGGTGTACGGCCGACCTTCCCTCGGGCACCGCGACCTACCGAGCGATTCAGCAGTCGGTGGGCTTCGACACCAGTGATTTCGAAATCAGTTCCGATCGGTCGATCGACGGCTTCTCGGCATACACCTCGGCCGTGTCGGTGACGGTGCCGTCGTCTCAAAATCCCGTCGTGCCGACGCCGTCTCCCACCGCCGTGCCGTGGACGCTCGAGGGCTACGACGGCGGTGCCCTGACCCCGGGTCAAGAACTGACCCTCTTCGCTCAGGGGCTCCCACCGGGGACGAGCGTCGTGATCGAGATTCGCTCCACACCTCAGGTGCTCGGTACTGCACTCGTCAATGACCTTGGTTCGTTTGAACTCGCCGTGACCATCCCGAACGATCTCGAAATCGGTGAACACACACTGGTCGCCATTGCGACGCCTCCGGGCGGTGTTGCGTCGACAGTGGCGATTCCGGTCGCCGTGGTGGCGGCGCCGGTCGACGTGGCCAAGACATCGGTTGACGCTCCCGCGGCCGAGAAGAATGAGACCGTGTCTGGCGCACCGGGCTCCGACGGTGCGGCGCCGGTCGATCGCTCGAACCCCGCCTCGCCCTCGGCGATCAGCGATCAGATTCCGACGATCGATCGCATCATTCGCACGCCGCTGTTGCTGGTGGCGGCGGGCGGGCTTGCGCTCGCGATCTTGCTGCTCGTCGCTTTCCCGGCCGAGTTGCTCAACAGCACGCTGGCATCGAACACGCGCCGAATTGGCCGCTGGTACGCCGCGATCGACGCATGGGTCGAACGCGCGACCGACTGGTTCGCCGCCGTCACGCGAACGCGAGCTCTCGCCGCCGCTGTGCTCGTCGTCGCGACGTCTCTCATCTTTGGGTTCATCGATCCGAACTATGGGTTTGACCCCGTGTCGCTGCGGATGACCTTCTCGCTCGCAATTGGCCTCTTCATCGTGACGTATGTGTCGTCGTGGATCAGCGGAGCGATCATCAGTCGCGTGTGGGAGATTCCGACGCGCATCAGCCTGCAACCTGCCGCGGTTGTCTTCGCGATTATTGGTGTCATCGTGGCGCGCCTGCTCGAGTTCTCACCCGGCTTCTTGATCGGTCTGGTGATTGGCCTCGATCTGCTGACTCGCGTGGGAAGCCGGCACCGTGTGCGGGCGACACTCACGACCATCGGCGTCATGGTGGGCCTTGCCGTGCTCGCATGGGTCGGTTTCTCGATCATGACGGGGCTTGCCACCGGCGAACCGACGGCCGTGTGGATGCTTCTCAGCGACGCATTTGTAGCCACGACCTCAGAGGGGCTCACCGCCGCGTTGGCAGCGCTCTTGCCGCTCGGGTATCTGCACGGGCACGAGATCTTCCGACACTCGAAGCGGCTGTGGGCAGCTACCTTCGTGGGTGTCGGCACGATCTTTGCTCTCATCGTGCTGCCGACGGCGGGCACGGGGCCGGGCGACTCGGCGCAGCTCGGGTTCTGGATTCTCGTCATGGCCGGGTTTGCGGTCGTGACCTTGAGCCTGTGGGCTGTGTTGCACTTCACCGGGCAGAGCGAGTCTGACGAAGAGAGCACCGAGCAGTCTCTGGAGACGGTGCGCTAACGGCCTCTCCTTCACATGAAGGCCAGTTTGGTCGCCGCCGCAGTGCGCGCGACCGGGCCGGCCTTCATGCTTCTCTGGTGCGGCACCCTGCTCGGCAGGAGGCACCATGGCACGCAAAGACGAGCTCGGCCGCAGGGGCGAGCAGCTCGCGGTTGATCACCTCACCGCGCTCGGGTACACGATCGTCGACCGCAACTGGCGATGCACGATCGGTGAAATCGACATTGTGGCGCGGCACGGCTCAACGGCTGTTGTTGTCGAAGTCAAGACACGGTCGGGAACTGGTTTTGGGCATCCCCTCGATGCCGTCACTCCCCGTAAGCTCGCACGACTGCGCCGGCTGGCGGGCGCGTGGTTCGATGCCCACCCGGGAGAAGGCGGTGCGGTGCGCATCGACGTCATCGGCGTCATCGCGCAAGCCAACAGCGTCACGATCGACCACGTGCGGCAGGCCTGCTGATGACGGTCGCTCGCACGCTCGCGGTCGCGCTGCACGGCGTCGATGGCGCCCTCGTCGAGATCGAGGCAGACCTCGCAAACGGATTACCGGCATTCACGATCATCGGGTTGCCCGATGCGGCTCTCGGTGAGGCCAAAGACCGTGTGCGCTCTGCTGCCGTCAACTCGGGCTGCGACCTTCCCGCCCGTAAAGTCACGGTCAATCTCTCGCCAGCATCGCTGCCCAAACACGGGTCGGGCTTTGACCTCGGCATTGCCGTTGCCGCGCTCGCGACGACGGGCGTGGTGAGCAACGAGGCGATCGACGGCGTGGTGCATTTGGGTGAGCTTTCGCTCGATGGTCGGCTGCGTCCGGTCGCGGGGGTCTTGCCCGCCGTGCTTGCCGCACGTCGAGCGGGAGCCCGCGCGGTCGTTGTGCCGAGCGGCAATGGCGATGAGGCCCGACTGGTTCCGGGCATCCGCGTCATTGCTGCAGCGTCGTTGCGTGAGGTGCTCATTAGGCACGGCGCCGCACTCGATCCGGTTCCGGTTGAGGCCCTCGTTGCACCCGAGCGTGACGATTTGGTCGTCGAGACGGGTGATCTCGCCGACGTTATCGGACACCCCGAGGCGGTCGAGGCTCTTCAGGTTGCCGCGGCGGGCGGCCACCACATGCTCATGCTCGGGCCGCCCGGTGCCGGAAAGACACTGTTGGCGTCGCGGCTGCCCGGCCTCTTGCCTGATCTTGAACCGGATGCGGCGGTCGAGGTGTCGTCGATTCGCTCGCTTGCCGGCCTTCCGCTGGGGTCGTCGCTGGTGTCGCGGCCACCGCTCGAGGCTCCGCACCACAGTGCCACGATGGCGGCACTAGTCGGAGGAGGCAGTGGCCTTGTGCGCCCCGGTGCCATCTCCCGCGCGGCACACGGGGTGCTTTTTCTAGACGAAGCCCCTGAGTTCTCGGGCGCCGTGCTCGATGCCTTGCGGCAGCCGCTCGAGACCGGGGAGATCACCATTCATCGAGCACGGACAACAGCACGTTTTCCCGCGCGGTTTCAGCTGGTGCTGGCCGCCAACCCGTGCCCGTGCGGCCAGGGCGGCGGAGACGACTGCACGTGCACGCCACTCATGCGGCGACGGTATCTGGGTCGATTGTCTGGTCCGCTCCTTGACCGCATCGACCTGCATCTCACGGTTCGGCGCGTGAGCGTTGCCCAGATGACCGAGGGGGGCAGTGGCGCCGTGACGACGGCGAACGCTCGCGAACGAGTTGCCGCAGCGCGTCGCCGTAGCCGTGATCGTTGGGGCGCTCTCGGCTGGGGCCTGACCGCTCACGTGCCGGGCAGCGCGCTTCGGTCATCCCAGTGGCGCTTATCGGCGGCCGATCGGGCTTCGCTCGACCGCGCTCTCGAGCGCGGCGCCTTGACGATGCGCGGTTACGACCGCGTGCTCCGCGTCTCGTGGACGCTCGCCGATCTCGATGGCGCCGACCGACCAACGGCCGACCACGTGGGCCGCGCACTCTTCTTGAGAAAGGGAATCTGAATGATCCGCTGGGGAATCGACAGGCATCGCATCGCGGCAGCTATTGCGGCCGTAAGGCTCACGGGATCGAGCGAGTGGGATGCTGAGCGCGACCATCACGGTGACCGCGACCCCATTGATGCCGGGCCCGTGGATGCCGGGCCTGTGGAGGCTGAGCGCGTCGATGACGAGCTCACGGAGGCTGAGCTCGAGGAGGACGAGCCAGGACCGCTCGATGAGCTGTTCGCGCGGGCGATCTGGTCGGTGTTGGTTGAACCTGGCGACAGCACCGCGGGCGCGCTCATCGCGGCAGTCGGGCCGGTTACGGCTGCTCGACTCGTCATCGATCGAGCGCCGGGGCGGGCGATCAGCGATGCCACGCGCGGCGACGTCTCTGCAGAGGCGGCCAATAAGGGGCTCGCGCGGTGGACCGAGCGTTTGCGCGCGACGGATGTCATGCGCAGCCTCGAGAGCGCCGCTCGATGTAAAGCCATGATGATCGCGCCGGGGGATTCGCAGTGGCCTGTCCACCTCGACGCCCTCGGAGACAGTCCACCCGTTCTGCTGTGGGCCCGCGGCGACCTAGGGTTACTTCGCCGACCGGGGGTCGCCATCGTCGGGGCGCGGGCGGCAACCGGATATGGCGAACACGTTTCCATGGAGTTCTCGGCGGGACTGTGCGCGCGCGATGTCGTCGTGATCTCGGGAGGCGCATACGGCATCGACGGGATGGCTCATCGTGCGGCACTCGCGAGTGGCGGGGCCACGATCGCGGTGCTCGCGGGCGGCATCGACCGCATCTACCCGAGCGGGCACGAGGCGTTACTGACTCGCGTTGCTGATCACGGCCTTCTGCTGTCAGAAGTGCCGTGCGGCACGGCGCCCACCAAGTGGCGCTTCCTCCAGCGCAATCGACTCATCGCGGCCCTCGCGGCAGCAACGGTCGTGGTCGAGGCCGGGCGCCGATCGGGGTCACTCAACACGGCCGGACACGCCCTCACCATGGGGCGCCCCGTGGGGATTGTTCCGGGCCCGATCACGAGTGCCGCGAGCGCCGGGTGCCACGCGACCTTGCGCGCCGAGCCGGTCGAGTGTGTGACGAGCGTCGCCGAGATCATGCAATTGGCTTTCGGGGCTGATGGAGTTCTCGACCTTCCTGATCCCGCTGGCTCCCCATCGGATGATGGGGGAGTTGTCGAGGCGACCGCGGTGGGGGTGGAGCGCGTCAACGACCCTCTGCAGATCAGGGTCATGGATGCACTCCGGCCGCGAAGGGGCCAAACACCGGTGGAGGTGGCTCGGTCGGTGGGTGAGGCTTCCGATCGCATTCGCGCTGTTCTCGGCGTTCTCGAACTGGAGGGTCACGCGGCGCTCGGTGCTGACGGTCTGTGGCGGCGATCGACGCGGCCCGCTGCGCGCGCGACGGACGAAGCGAGCGACTGAGGAAGCGAACGGCTGACGGCGCGAGCGAAGGACGAAGCGAACGACTGACGGAGCGGGCGTCACGCTGCGCGGGTACCCTGTGCTCATGACTCAGATGGGCCAGTACCCTCCGGCGGGCCACGTGTTCGTGCACATTTCTGACACGCACTTGCTGGGGCAGGGGCGAGCGCTCTACGGCAAGGTTCCCGTTGACGAACGGCTCGCGGTCGCGCTCGCGCGTCTCGAAGCCGGGCCGGTGAAGCCTGACGCTCTCGTCTTTACGGGCGACCTCGCCGACCTCGGCGAACCCGACGCGTACGTGCGCCTACGCGCCGTTGTCGAGCCCGTTGCTGCGCGGCTTGGCGCCGAGGTCATCTGGGTCATGGGCAATCACGACGAACGGGCCCCGTATGCGTCGCTGCTGTTCGACGAGCCCGAAACGGATGCGCCTCAAGATCGCGTGCACGACATTCGCGGGCTGCGGGTCATCTCGCTTGACACGACCGTGCCGGGCTACCACCACGGCGAGATCACGAAAGCCCAGCTCGACTGGCTCGCTGGCGTGCTCGCCGAACCGGCCGAACACGGAAGCGTGCTCGCCGTGCACCACCCACCTGTGCCGACGCCCCTCGAGGTCATGGCCGTGCTCGAGCTGCACGACCAGCCGGCGCTGGCCGAGGTGCTCGCGGGCACCGACGTGCGCATGATTCTCGGCGGCCACTTGCACTATTCGACGCACAGCCTGTTCGCGGGCATTCCCGTGTCGGTCGCCGCCGCCACGTGCTACACGCTCGACCTGGGCGCTGACGCGGCACGCCTGCTCAGCGGCGTCGACGGCGGGCAGTCTTTCGACTTTGTGCACGTCTACGAGAACCAGATCGTGACGTCGACCATCCCGCTCGGCGGCTTTCCGGAGGTCACCGGTTTCTCGTCGGAGTACCGGCCCATGATCGACCAGATGCCGCCGGATGTGCGGCTCGAGCAGCTCTCGAACAAGACCTCACACCTCAATCTCAACGAAGCGGCTGCGAGCGACGTGTAGCGACCGCGAGGTCTCTCGCTGAGGGGCCGGGTGCGCAGGGGTGGCTCGCGCGGGCGCGGCTACGCGACCGACGAGCCCTCGACGGGGGCGGCCGAAGCCTCATCGTGGTGGCCGTTAGTGGGAGCATCCGCCCGCCACGATCGCGCGCGCGGCTCAACCGTGGTGTGGGTGCGATAGGTAGCCACGACGCTCTCGAGATAGCGCGTGATGACCGCCTGCTCCGACTCGTCAAAAGCATGGATGGCGCGATCCACTTCGGTCACCATGGGAACGATGCGGCCCATCGCCCGGCCGACGGATGCGGGCTCGGGCACCACGAGCGTGCCGCGTCGATCGCCCGGATTCGGCGTGCGATGCACGTGGCCGAGTGACTCGAGCCGGTCAATGACCGTCGTCACGGCGCCCGACGACAGCCCCAGCCGCTCGGCCAAAGCCGTGGGACTCAGCGGACCGGTGGCTATCAAGTGCTCCATGGCCGAGAGGTCGGTGGGGTTGACCGAGAGCTCGTCTCCGAGCGAGCGCTCGAAGTCATTCGTGACGTCAAGAAACTCGCGCAGCAGCAGCGTGGCGGCGTGAGAATCGCCGAAGCTGGGAGTCTGCTGATGGGAGTCGTTCACAAGCCCAGCCTACCGCTAGTTTCTTCGAGAGTCATGTATCTCGATTATCGAGATAGTATGACGCTTGTCCCTTCACCACGCTCATCCCACCCTTTCCAGGAGTTTTCGTGATCGCGATTGCGCGTTTCATCACCGGAGCCAAGACATCGTGGATCGTGCTCGTCGCCGGCATTGCCGCGACGGCCGCGCTCTTCGTTGCCGCTGGCTATCAGTCAGCCGACTCGGCCCCGCCGGTGGGGCTGCCCGACTCGGCGGAGTCCGTTCAGGCCGCCGCCCTGCAAGAGCAGTTTGCCGACGACGATGCGACGAGCGGTCTGCTCGTCTTCGGCCGCGAAAGTGGTGAGCTGAGCGAGGACGACATCGCCGCCATTACTGAGCGAACAGTCGAGCTTGCCGACATTTCGCTCGACGGCTTCGTCCCGCCGCCCACCATTTCTGATGATGGAACGACGGCGCTCGTGGTGCTTCCGCTCTCGATCGAAGACAGCGTGAGCGTGCAGTCTGAGCGTGCCGACGAGATTCGCACCACCGCTGCTGACGGCCTGCCCGACGGCATTCAGGTGTGGTTCACGGGTGCCGAAGGCTTCTTGGTCGACATCTCGGCGGTGTTTGAGGGTGCCAACTTCGTGCTTCTCGGCGTGACGGCCCTCGTCGTCGCCCTGTTGCTCATCATCACCTACCGCAGCCCCGTACTGTGGATCGTTCCGCTTGCCGTGGTCGGTATTGCCGACTTCATCGCGGGAATCGCGGCTCGCCTGGTTGCGGACGCCGCGGGCATCACGCTCGATGGCTCGGTCACGGGCATCCTCTCGGTGCTGGTCTTCGGTGCCGGTACCAACTATGCGCTGTTGCTCATCGCGCGGTACCGCGACGAGTTGCGACTCAACCAAGACCGCCGCGAGGCGATGGCGATCGCCCTCCGCGGTGCTGGTCCCGCGATCATTGCGAGCGGCTCGACCGTGGCCCTGGCTCTCGCAACCCTGTTGTTCGGTGAACTCTCGGGCAACCGCTCGCTGGGTCTTGCCGGTGCCGTGGGCATTGTCGTCGCCATGGCGTACGCGCTGATCGTGCTGCCGGCCGCGCTCGTGGTGTTCGGACGCTGGCTGTTCTGGCCGCTCGTGCCCCGCTATGGCTCGCCCGACGTGATTTCGCGCAGCCCCTGGGGCAAGCTTGGCCGCGCCGTGAGCAAGCGACCGATCGTGGTCGCGATCGCGGGCTTCGCCATTCTCGGGGCACTCGCCTCGGGCATGACCACTCTCAACGTCGGTCTCTCGCAGAACGATCGCTTCATCGTCAAGCCTGAAGCCGTGCTCGGCCAAGAGCGCATTGCCGAAGCCTTCTCGGCCGGCGCGACGGCACCGGCAGCTGTCCTCATTCCCGCCGGTGACCTCGATGAGGTGCTCGAGGGTGTGCTCGACGTCGATGGCGTCGTTGAGGCTCGGCCAGGGCCCTCGAACGACGACATTGCTCAGGTCGACGTCGTGCTCGACGCCGACCCCGAGAGCCAGCGCGCGTTTGAGATCGTCGCGGCATTGCGCATCGCTCTCGATGACCTCGGTGATGGCACCGGGCTCGTCGGAGGCATCGATGCCGAGGGTCTCGATCTTCGCGATGCACAACAGCGCGATCAGAACCTCGTGATTCCGCTGATTCTCATCCTCGTGCTGCTCGTGCTCATCGTGTTGCTGCGCGCGCTGCTTGCTCCCGTGCTCTTGCTCATCGCTGTTGTGGCGAGTTACTTCAGCGCGGTCGGCATTGGTGCCATCCTCTTCGCGACGGTGTTCGGGTTCCCCGGAGTCGACACGACCGTTTTGCTGTTCAGCTTCTTGTTCCTCGTCGCGCTGGGTGTCGACTACTCGATCTTCCTCGTGACGCGAGCCAAAGAAGAGGTCGCAACGCTCGGCACGACCGAGGGCATGGTGCGCGCACTGGCCGCAACGGGTGGTGTGATCACGAGCGCGGGTATCTTGCTCGCTGCCGTGTTCGCCGTGCTCGGCGTGCTGCCGCTCATCACGCTCACGCAGATCGGCGTCATCGTGTGCATCGGTGTGCTCATCGACACGCTGCTCGTGCGCACGGTCATCGTGCCCGCCATGGCGTTCATCGCGAAAGACCGCTTCTGGTGGCCGCGCCGCCCCGAGCTCACCGACGCTGAGGCGGCGGCACGCGGGGCCAACGGTCAGGCCGAACGGATGCCCGACGAGGCCCCCGCTGCCGCGAAAGAGCCAGCGGCTGCTGTCTAGAGCCGCACATCGGATCGCTCGCCCAACGCGAGCATCCTGACCTCAACCCTGTGCCCGCCCGGCTTGTCGCCGTGGCGGGCACAGGCATGAGGGCGCATGCTGGGGGAGTGCCCGTCTCGAAAAGCGCCGCGTCGCCCTCCGCCGCGCTTCCGCACGCCACGCCCACGAGCCCGCTGCGCGACGCGATTGCGCAGTATCTGCGCGCGGTCGAGCTCGAGCGCGGAGCGAGCGCGCACACCGTGAGGGCCTATGCGGGCGACCTCGAGACGTTCGCGGCATTTGTCGAGCAGCGCGGCGCTGAGCCAGACCCGGCTCTGATCGATCTCGAACTGTTGCGCGAGTGGGTGTGGAGCCAGAGCGATGCGGGCCTTGCCGCGTCGAGCCTCGCGCGGCGAGCATCCACGATGCGGGGCTTCACGGCGTGGCTCGCACGAACGGGCCGGGCGCCCGCCGATGCGGCTGCGCGCCTGCGGGCTCCGCGACCCGACCGACACTTGCCGCGCGTGCTCTCGCGCCCGCAGGTCGATGCGCTGCTCGACGGGCTGGCGGCTCGCGCCGCATCGCGCGACCCGCAGGCCCTGCGCGATCTTGCGATGATCGAGCTGCTGTACGCGAGCGCTGTGCGCGTGAGCGAACTCGTCGGGCTCGATCTCGGTGATGTCGACGCAGCGCGGCGCGTGGTGCGGGTGTTGGGTAAGGGGGCAAAAGAACGCGTCGTGCCGTTCGGTGTACCTGCCGCCCGCGCCCTGAGCGCTTATGTCGACTACGGTCGGCCGCTGCTCGCGACCGACGGCAGCGCCGCGGCACTTTTTCTCGGCGCCCGAGGTGCCCGCGAGTCAACCCGGGCTGTATATGCCCTCGTGGCGGGCCTGCTCGCCGACCAGCCGGGCAGCGGCCCGGCAGGCCCGCACACGTTTCGACACACCGCGGCGACACACTTGCTCGACGGCGGTGCCGACCTGCGCGCCGTGCAAGAGATTCTTGGCCACGCGAGCCTCGGCACCACACAGATCTACACCCACGTGAGTGCCGAGCGACTGGCCTCGGTCTATCGCACGGCGCACCCGCGCGCTTAGCCGCTTCCTCCCTCGAGCGGCAGCAAGACCGCTCGTTGCAACCCACCGAGGTAGAGCAACGGCGACACGTACTCACCCGCGAGCCGAACCCCGAGATGCACGCATGGCCGAAAACAATGCCCGGGCTCGAGCGTTCCGATTGCTTGGCCGGCGACCACAACGTCGCCTTCCGCGACGAGCGGTGTGACGGGTTCGACCGTCGCGAGCACCTGGCCCGTGCGAATCGTGATGACGGGTCGGTCGACGACGATTCCAGCGAAGTGCACAACCCCACTGGTGACGGCAAGAACCTCGGAGCCGTCGGCGACCGCGGCCAGGTCAACTCCGCGGTGGCCAACGCCGTAGGGCGTGGGCGGCGCGAGGAAGGGTCGCTCGACGACGCGAGGCCCGTCGACGGGCCACACCCAGGACGGGTCGGCGGGGGCAACGGATCCACTGACGGCGACGGGCAACAGCAGAACGAGGGCGGCAAGGCGCATGGCGTGAGCATGGCGGTGAGCCGGGCATCCGTCGCCCGATGTCGGTCGACATGGCTGAACCAGCCGCGTAGCCAGGGCGGTGGGGGAGCGGTGATATGCTGGGCGACGCAGTCGTGCGTGTCGCGGCTGACTTCGCGTGTCCATTTCGTGGCGCACATCCCCATCAGTCTTGCCGGTCCCGAGAAATCGGGAACACCACCGTGCGGGTCGGGGCCAGCGCCGGGCACCAGGGCCCCTCCCGTCGGGCGGGGCGACAACTGAGAACAGAAGGAGTACGGCCATGGCCGTCGTTACCATTCGCCAGCTGCTCGACAGCGGCGTGCACTTCGGGCACCAGACCCGCCGGTGGAACCCGAAAGTCAAGCGCTTTATCCTCACCGAGCGCAGCGGCATCCACATCATCGACCTGCAGCAGTCGCTCGCCTACATTGACAAGGCCTACGACTTCGTCACCGAGACGGTCGCCCACGGCGGCACGATTCTCTTCGTTGGCACCAAGAAGCAGGCGCAAGAGTCGATCGCCGAGCAGGCCACGCGTGTTGGCCAGCCCTACGTCAACCAGCGCTGGCTCGGTGGTCTGCTGACCAACTTCCAGACCGTGTCGAAGCGCCTCGCGCGCATGAAGGAGCTCGAAGAGCTCGACTTCGACGACACCACCAAGGGCTTCACCAAGAAAGAGCTCCTGATCAAGAAGCGCGAGCTCGACAAGCTGCACAAGTCGCTCGGCGGTATCCGCAACCTCACGAAGACCCCGAGCGCCATGTGGGTCGTCGACCCCAAGCGCGAGCACCTCGCCATTGACGAGGCCAAGAAGCTCGGCATTCCCGTCATCGGCATTCTCGACACGAACGCTGACCCCGACGAGCTGGCGTACCCGATTCCGGGTAACGACGACGCGATTCGCTCGGTCGCTCTGCTGACCCGCATCATCGCGGATGCTGCTGCCGAAGGCTTGATCCGCAAGCACGCCAAGCCAGCCGCTGAGGGCAACGTCTCCGCTGTCGAGCCGCTCGCTGAGTGGGAGCGCGAACTGCTCGAGCAGGGCGCTGCTGCCGCTGAGGCCCCCGCGGCCGAGGTCGCTGTCGCCGAGGTCGCCGAGCCCGCCGCTGAAGAAGCTGCTGCCGAGGCCCCCGCCGAGGAGGCTGCCGAGGCTGCCGCCGAAGAGCCTGCAAAGAAGGCCCCTGCCAAGAAGAAGCCCGCCGCCGAGGCTGACGCCCCGGCCGCTGAGACCGAGTAAGGACACCTCTATGGCGAACGTCAGCCTGGAAGACATCAAGACCCTGCGCGAGCGCCTCGGCACCGGCATGGTCGACACGAAGAACGCCCTGGTCGAAGCCGAGGGTGACCTCGAGAAGGCCACCGAGATCTTGCGTCTCAAGGGCGCCAAGGGCAACGCGAAGCGCGCCGACCGCTCGACGAGCGAAGGCCTCATCGCCGCGCACGAGGGTACCGACGCCACGACGTTGATCGAGCTCGCGTGCGAGACCGACTTCGTTGCGAAGGGCGAGAAGTTTGTTGCGCTCGGCGAGCGCGTGCTGGCCGCGGTTGTGGCCGCGGGCGCCGACTCGGTCGAGGCGGCCCTGGCCGCTCCGGTCGACGGCTCGACCGTCGCCGCGATCATCGACGAAGAGGCCGCCATCATCGGCGAGAAGTTCGAGCTGCGTCGCGTTGCTCGCATCGCCGGTGCGAACTTCGCCGTGTACCTGCACCGCACCAACAAAGACCTGCCCCCGCAGGTTGGTGTGGTCGTGGCCTACGAGGGTTCTGACGCCGAGACGGCGCGCAGCATTGCGCAGCACATCTCGTTCGCCGACCCGCAGTACCTCACGCGCGACGAGGTTCCGGCCGAAGCGGTCGAGACCGAGCGTCGCATCGTCGAAGAGATCTCGCGCAACGAGGGCAAGCCTGAGGCTGCCCTGCCGAAGATCGTCGAGGGTCGCGTCGGTGCCTTCTTCAAGCAGGTTGCCCTGCTCGAGCAGGACTACGCGCGTGACAACAAGCTCACGGTCGCGACGGTTCTCAAGGATGCCGGACTGACTGTGACGGGCTTCGCCCGCTTCAAGGTCGGCGCCTAGTTTCACTCGTTCGAACGCCCCGGGTCTGGATCAGACCCGGGGCGTTGGGCGTTGGGGCGGGGTGGGCGGCGCTCGTAACCGGCGGGGTGGTCGGCGCGCGAGACGGTGCGCGACACGGCGCGCGTAACGGCGCGCGCGACGGCGCTTGAGCCGGCGCACCCGAACCGGCTACTCCCAAATGGTCAGCATGCCGTTGGCGAGCGCATCGATCTGAAGGTCGGTGCTGTTGCACAGCAGGCTCATGACGGTCGAGCGGTCGGCCGACACCCAGAACAGCGTCACGAAGCCAGCCCAGCCGCCAGTGTGGCCGAGGTTGCCGTCGGGGTCGATGCCGATTCCGGCGCCGTACTGCCCGCCCTCCCCGTCATCCGTAGCGCCCTCGGTCATGGCCCGCACCGCCGGGTCGCTCGTGTCGGCGTAGATCGTGCCCCACTGGGCCAACTCGGTGGCCGTGGAGACGACCGAGCCGTCGCCGACCTGCAGCCATTCCACACGCGACTCCGAGCCGCCCTCATACGAGAGGGCCACGTCGGCGGCTGTCGACGCCGGTTCGAGCCTCATCTCGGAGTTGGGATACACGTCGCGGGCAAGAATCGTGGCGAAGTCAGTGCCGCTCGCTTCTTCGGCGATCGAGGCGAGCAGCACGTAGTTCGAGTTGGAGTACGAGAACCGATCGCCCGGTTCAAACTCAAGCTCCGTGCTCTCAATAACGTCGAGGGCGTCGCCCTGGTCGCTCACGTCGTCGAGTTCAAACCCGGCGTCGAAGAGCAGGTCGGTGTAGTCAGGAATCCCGCTCGTGTGCTGCAGCAGGTCGGTGATCGTGACCTCGTCGGCCCACGACGCCTCGAACTCGAGCACGTCGGCGACCGAGTCACTCGTCGAGAACAGGCCTGCTTCAGCGAGCCGCAGCACCGCGAGCCCCGTGAATTGCTTCGAGACGGATGCGATGTCGAAGCGCGTGGTGGCGTCAATCGGGCGCCCCGCGTCGACATCGGCGAGACCGGCTTCGCCGGCCCACACGAGCTCGTCGTCGATCACGACGGCGCTCGCGCAGCCGGGGCCACCGCTCGCGATCACGCGCGCCAACAGGGCATCGGACTGCGCCGCGCCGTCGGCGAGCGACGTTCGCGGTGTCGTGCCGGCGTCGAGGGGTGCACACGCCGCCAGCAGCGTCGACAGCAAGGCCGCCGCGGCGACGGCGCCGCCGACGCGGCTCATCGGGCTGCCTCTGCTGTCGCGGCGGCGATCAGCGCGTCGCGTTCGACGCCGAGGTGCATCAGCACTCGAGCCGCGGTGCCGTGCTCACGCTCGGCAAGGGCAATGAGCACGTGGGCAGAGCGGAGACCCGTGGGCGACCGGCGGGCGAGCGCCTTGGCGCGCCGAAAGACGTCGCGTGTGCTGACGCGGCTGCGGTAGAGGCCGCGTGCACGCGGCAACGACGCATCGGCGGGAGAGTCGACGACGGCGGCCGCGGCGAGTGCGTCGGCGTGCACGGTGCGCAGGGCATCCCGTGTCGCCGCGGCCTCGAACCCGAGGGCCGTGCGCGCCGAAGCGTCGTCGAGCAGCAGCGATGCGATGAGGAGGTGCTCGGCGCCGGGTTCGGGGTCGCCAAGAGCACGAGCTTCGTTCTCGGCGGTCGTGAGCAGATCGGCGATGAGCCGAATGTCGTGGCGGGCGGTAGCGAGGGGCATGAGGGTCCTTTCGGGGGATGCATGGCTGCGGGGGATGCGCGGCGGCGGGGGATGTGCGGGATGCGGGGCAGCGGCCGCGAGTGCGGCGCGTGCGGGCGGGGAAGGTCAGTGCGTCGAGCGTCTCGAGGGGGCGAGTCGTTTGTGGGCTGCTTGTGCGGTCATGTCGAGGGCGTGGCCAATGTCGGCCCAGGTCCACTGCGCTGCGAGGGCGCGATCGACGGCTTCGCGCTCGAGCGACGCCGCGCGGCGCCGAAGCGCGATGACGGCCGCGAAGGCCTCGGCGGGATCGTCGGGGGAGGGGACGCGGATGGTTTCGGGCATGCCATCAACTTAGGTTGATACGCCGAATCTGTCAACTTAAGTTGATGCGACGCGGCACGCGAGCGTGGCGGAACGCCCTACGCTGGAGGCACCGCTAGACCAGAAGGAGCTCGCTATGGCTGACAAGAAACGACGCGTCATGTTGAAGCTCTCGGGTGAAGCCTTCGGAGGCGGTTCTCTCGGCGTGAACCCCGACATCGTGAGCGGCATCGCCCGCGAGATCGCCGACGCAGCGGCCGACGTCGAAGTGGCGATTGTTGTCGGCGGCGGCAACTTCTTCCGTGGGGCCGAACTCAGCCAGCGCGGCATGGACCGCGGCCGCGCTGACTACATGGGCATGCTCGGCACGGTCATGAACGCGCTCGCGCTGCAAGACTTTCTCGAGCAGGCCGGCGCGCAAGTGCGCGTGCAGTCGGCGATTCAAATGACGCAAGTGGCCGAGCCCTACATTCCGCTGCGGGCTGAGCGCCACCTCGAGAAGGGGCGCGTCGTCATCTTCGGCGCCGGTGCCGGGTTGCCCTACTTCTCGACCGACACGGTCGCAGCGCAGCGGGCGCTCGAGATCGGCGCACTCGAAGTGCTCGTCGCCAAGAACGGCGTCGACGGTGTCTATAGCGACGACCCGCGCCGCAACCCCGACGCGCGCAAGCTCGACAGCATCACGTACCAAGAGGCGCTCGTGAAGGGTCTCAAGGTCGTCGACTCCACGGCGTTCTCGCTGTGCATGGACAACAGCATGCCGATGGTCGTCTTCGGGATGGAGCCCGGGGGAAACATTGCCCGGGCAATCCGCGGCGAGCACATTGGAACGCGCGTCTCGAACTGAGCGGCGGGTCTGCCGGTTAGGTATGATCTAAGGGACGCGATCGCGTCGCCCGCCGATGACCTGCCGGGAGAGCATCCATGACCGGCGCCGTCACCATCGCCACGGGAGTGCCCGGAATCAGCGTGCGGCTCACGCCGACCGAGCGCTTCACCTTCGGCAGCTTCGTCGACTGCAACATGGCGACGGCCTGGGTGGGCGACCGTTTTCGCATTTTTCCGGGCAAGTATGGCGAGGACCCGGTCTGGGGTCGGGCCAACGAACTGAAGCACGCCGACGGGGCGACGGTGGCCGAGGCGTTCTCGCGGCGCCCCGATGAGTTTGTCGAGCCCGCAATGCCGCCCAACACTCCGCCGGGCGAGCCAGGCCTGCACGGTGCCGTGTGGTTCGAGACCGTCTATCAAGACGCGTCAGACGCGAGCGGGCACACGCTCTACGCGCTGTATCACAACGAGAATTACCCCGAGACGCTGCCGTTCGACCCGACGACGGGTGATGGCCTGCGCGCCGACGACTGGCCTCCTGGGCTCACGGGGCCCGAGTCGGTGCAGGCCGTGCCGCGCATCGGCATCATGAAGTCGACCGACGGGGGCCTGAGCTGGGCCAACCACGGCATCCTGCTCGAAGACCGCGATGAACGGATGATCCGACTCCCGGTCAACCGCAACAACTGTTTTCCGGGCGGCGTCGGCGACCCGAGCGCCGTCGCGTCCGGCGACCACCTCTACGTCTTCTACGGCGAATATGCCTACCCCGAGGCGTGGAGCGCCGACACGTGGGATCGCGAGACCGAAGCCGCGGCGCAGTGCGTGAGTGTGGCGCGCGTGCCGCTCGCCGCGCTCGACGCGCCGAATGGCGCCGCGCGGCGCTGGAGCGGCACCGCCTTCGATGCGCCGTGGGACGGCGTGGGGCAGCCGATCGCGAGCCTGCGCATCCCGACCGCCGAGGGTGGCGGCGCTGTGTCGCAAGGCGACGAGCTCTACTACTGGGGCCCCTCGGTGAGCTGGAACGAGCACCTCGAAGCCTGGGTCATGTTGCTCGGCCGCGTCGATGGCCGCTTCTGGGTCGGAGACAGCCTGTTTCTCTCGATCAACCCGAACCGCGATCTGGGCGAGGGTGACAACGCTCAGCAGTGGTCGACGCCCGTGCGCATCGTGCACCGCCCCGGCCACACGCTCTGGTACCCCTCGCTGCAGCCGACCGATTCGCCCGACGACCTTGCGGCAAAACGCACGTGCCTGCGGCTCGGTCGCGAGGCACGATTGTTCTTCAAAGACATGACGGATGATGAGCACGTCTACATCAGCGACTTTCGCGTGGAGTTCGTGCGCGACTGAGTGACCGGCAGCGAGGGTGCCCGGCGACTCTAGGCTGAACGGGTGACCGCCGCCCTGCTCATCGCGCTCGCCGCGATCGCGCACACGACGTGGAACCTTGCGCTCAAGCGCGCGGGCGCTAGTGGGCCCGCGTTCATTGCGCTCACGCTTGCGGTGGGCGTCGTGGTCTTCGCGCCCTTCGGCGTGCCCGCGCTCATCGCCCAGCCGCTCGACCTGAGCCAGGTCGGCGTGCTCGTCCTCGGCAGCGCGCTGCTGCAGGTCGCCTACTTTCTCGTGCTGCAGCGGGCATACCGCCTCGCCGATGTCGGCGTGGTGTACCCGCTCGCTCGCGGAACCGGGCCGCTGCTGAGCGTGGTGGGTGCCGTGCTGTTGCTCGGCGAACGACCCGGCATCGTGACGCTCGCGGGTGCGGCGCTCGTCGTCGCGGGTGTGGTCGTCATCGGCACGGCCGGCGCGCGCGCGAGCGAGGGTGCGGCGGGGGATTCCGCGCGGCGGTGGCGGGGCATCCGCTACGGGGCGGCCGTGGGCGTCATCATCGCGGCGTACACGCTGTGGGATGCGGCCGCCGTCACACGCGCCGCCCTCGAGCCCGTGGGCTACTACTGGGCGAGCATGGTCGTGCAGTTGGCCGTGCTGCTGCCGCTCGCTCTGCGCGAGCGCGGTGCGCTCGCGCGCACAGCGCGTGAGCATCCCGTGGCCATCGCCGTCGTGGGCATTCTGTCGCCTCTCGCCTACGTCGCGGTGCTCGCTGCCTACCAGCTCGCCCCCGTCTCGATCGTTGCCCCCGCGCGCGAAGTGAGCGTCGTGCTCATCGCGCTCGCGGGCTGGCTGCTCTTTCGCGAGCCGCACCCGGTGCGCCGTGTCATCGGCAGCGTCGTCGTTCTTGCGGGCATCGCGTTGCTCGCGCTCGGCTAAGCCTGCGCCCAGTAGACTCACCATCGACCCACTGAAGGAGCCGCCCGTGATCGCCGATGTTCTGGCTGAAGCCACCGACAAGATGACCAAGGCCGTCGAGGTCGCGAAAGAAGACTTCGCGACCGTGCGCACGGGCCGCGCGAATCCGCAGCTGTTCCAGAAGATTCTGGTGGAGTACTACGGCACGCCCACGCCGCTCGCGCAGCTCGCGAGCCTGCAAAACCCCGA
>JBJOPU010000001.1:0-20884 GCA_046050505.1 Actinomycetota bacterium | reverse complement strand
CGAGTCGAGCTCGGCTTCGAGGGCGGTGCGGGCGGGGTCGAGTGCGGCGATTTCGGCTTCCCACAGCTGGCGGCTGAGGTCGGGGTCGAGGTCGTACCGGCTGGTCGCGGTTGCGGGGGCGGTGATGGTGTGCGTGTTCATGGGTTCCCTTTCCGATGAACCAGTCGCCTTGACTGGCACCCGCTACATCGGCGTGAGGGTTCTCCATAGCGCCCCGCGGACCCAAGATCCGCGGAAATCCGGGCCTCCAGGCCCCGCTGCGGCTACAGATCCGTCCCGTCCGAGACCCGGAACGCCTCCCGCAGCGCCTCAAGCGCCGCCTGCTGACGGACCGCGACCGTCTCCGGCTTCAGCCGCAATTGCTCCGCGATCTCCTCCGTCGTCATCTCGGCACCCGTCAGGTAGCCCAGGCGTGCCTCGATCACCGCCCGCAGCGCAGGGGGCAACGCTGCGACCGCGTCCCGCAACTGCGACAGCTCGACGGCGAGCAGCGCCGACTCCTCCACGGCGAGGGTCTCGTCGGCGACGTCGAGCGCGTCTTCGAGGTTCGCGCGCGGGTTCCCGAGCAGGGGCCACAGTTGGCGCACCGTGGCGACGTTCATGCCGGTTCGCTTTGCGGCGAGCTGCGGCGTCGTCGCGCCGGCCGCCCGCGCACGGCGCAGCGCAGTCACGCGGGCGTGGTGACGGTCGGGAACGTGCACCGGGTACTTGTGCGCTTCGTCGGCCCGCTGGAAGCGCCGCGCGAGACGCTGCGCCAAGTAGACAGGGAACGAGGCGCGGTCCGGGTCCCAGTCGCGGGCGGCGAGGCACAGCTCGAGGCGGGCTTCGGCGCGGAGGTCGTCGAGGGAGGGGCGGTCGGCTGAGGGCCAGTTCTGGTGTTCGATGGCGAGCTGGCAGGCGAACCCTTCGTAGTTGAGGGCGAGCTGCTGCTGCTCGGGCGTGAGCTTCACGGTCACGGGAGCCTTCCCGGCCGCAGGGGGGGTCAGGGAATGCGGCCGGTGACCCTATCGGCGTGCCTATACGTATCCGCACTCACGGTGCGAGTCGAGGTACGCGTCGATGTCGGCCCGCGTGTACCGCACGAGGCGCCCGAGGCGGCGGTAGGGGAGGACACCGTCGGCGGTCGCGCGGCGGATGGTGGAGAAGGACACCCCGAGGAGGTCGGCGACCTCGTGGGCGGTGTAGGCGAGGCGATCGGTAGAGTCGGTCATGCGGGTGCCATCGGCACCCCCGGATGTTGCCCCAACTTTGCCCCAACTCAAGGGCACTGGAGAGCTCTGAAGAGCACTCGTGGCTCGGAAATCCGCGGCTCCGCCAGTACCCCGCTGGGGTAGCAGTAAGACTACGGATCAGAAGGTTAGGGGTTCGAGTCCCTTCGGGCGCGCGAGAAGCCCCCCGCTATCGGCGGGGGGCTTTTGTGTTGCCCGGTAGCCTGGAGCCGTGAACTCCGCATTGCACCTCTCCGACGAGGTCTCCGCTGCTCTCGCGGCCGGCCGACCTGTCGTCGCACTCGAGTCGACCATCATCAGCCATGGCTTGCCGCGCCCCCGCAACCACGCGGCCGCGATCGAGTTCGAGAGCATCTTGCGCGACCAGGGAGTCACCCCCGCGACGATCGCGGTGCTCGACGGGGTTGCTCGTATCGGGCTTGATGCCGAAGGCGTGCGACGCATCGCCGACGACGACCTCGCGAAGGCAAGCGTGCGCGACCTTCCGATTCTTGCGGCCCGCGGTGCCAGCGGTGCCACGACCGTTGCCGCGACCGCCCACCTGGCGGCGAAAGCAGGCATTCGAGTGTTCGCCACGGGAGGGCTCGGCGGCGTGCACCGCGGCGCGAGCGAGACTTTCGACGAGTCGGCCGATCTCTCAACGCTCGCCGTTACCCCGATCACGGTGGTGTCGGCAGGCGTGAAGAGCGTGCTCGACATCACGGCCACCCTCGAGCGGCTCGAAACCTATTCGGTGCCCGTGGTCGGCCTCGGCACGACCGTGTTTCCGAGCTTCTGGTTGCGCGAGAGCGCGTACACCCTCGACTGGGCGGTCGACAGCCCCGAGCAGGTTGCCGACGTGATGGCGGCCCATGATGCCCTTGGCCACACGCAAGGCATCGTCGTGGCCAACCCGATTCCCGCCGATCAGGCGTGGGATCGCGACGAACACGACCGCGTGCTCGCCACTGCGTTCGCCGAGGCGGCCGCGCAGGGCATCCGCGGCAAAGCGGTCACTCCGTTCTTGCTGGGGCGCATCGTCGAGTTGAGCGAGGGCCGCAGCCTCGAGGTCAACCTTGATCTCGCGCGCAACAACGTTCGCGTCGCTGGCCGCATCGCGACGGCCTGGTCAGCCCGCGCGTGACGTCACCCGGCTGCGCTGACCGCCCCTCGTGAACGCCGCGCGGGTCGTCGTCGTCGGTGATGTCATCGACGACATCATCGTGGTGCCGCGCGGGCCGATTCGTCCTGACACCGACACGGCGGCGAGCATCACCCGGCATCCCGGAGGCTCGGCGTGCAACACAGCGGCGTGGCTCGGCTGGCTCGGTGCCGGCGTCGATCTCGTGGGCCGAGTCGGGGCGGGCGACGCTGAACGGCACGCACGCGAACTGCGAGCATCCGGCGTCACTCCGCATCTCAGCGAAGATGACACGCTACCGACCGGCACGATCGTCATCGTCGTCGACGGCGAGACGCGCACGATGCTGACCGATCGCGGAGCGAACGCCACGCTCTCTGTCGATGCGGTGACGGATGCTCTGCTCGCGACCGCCCGTGTCGTGCACCTCACCGGCTACAGCCTCTTCGACGCCTTCTCGATGGACCACGTGCACGCCCTCGTGGCCCGAGCGCGGGCTGCGGGGGTGCTTGTCACGTTCGATCCGGGGTCGACGGGATTCATCGCCGACTACGGCGTCGAGCGCTTTCGCACGGCGCTCGAGGGCGTTGACGTCTTGCTACCCAATCTCGACGAGGGCCGCTTGCTCTCGGGCGAGCAGGATCGCGAGGCGGTAGCAGCCGCTCTCGTCGAGTACTGCCCCGCTGTTGTCATGACGGGGGGCTCATCGTCGGTGCTCGTGGCTCGGCGCGGCGAGCCATCGGTCGAGGTGGCGGTCGACGCCCGCGCCGCCGTCGACCCCACGGGAGCAGGGGATGCGTTCACGGCCGGACTCGTCTCGGCTCTGCTCCAGGGCACCGATCTCGTGGCGGCTGCGCGCGAAGGGGTGCGGGCAGCGGGGATCGCCATCACTCAAGCGGGAGGGCGTCCGGTTCTCTCGCGGTGAGCTCGTCGTCTGCGTCAGGGTGTCTTGCCCTGGCCGCTCCGGACACGGCTCCGATACACGCTGCCACGACGGCCGCGATCGCAACGAGCTGCAGCGGTTCGAGCGACTGCCCCAGCACGATGAGGCCCGCGAGAGCGGCCACGGCCGGCCCGAGGCTGGAGAGCACGCCGAACACGCGGGTCGGCATGGTCTTGAGCGCCATGAACTCGAGGGCGTAGGGCAGCGCTGACGTCACGACAGCTATACCCGCGAAAGCGAGCAACACGAGCGGGGTAGCGATCACGGCCTGGGTGGCGGGTACCGCTCCCACCGGAACCACGATGATGGCCGCGACGAGCATGGCCATGGCGAGAGCATCCACGCCCCGGGCCCGTGGACCGAGCCGCGCTGACGCGACGATGTAGAGGGCCCAGAAGGCCGCGGCGCCCGCTGCCGCGACAACGCCGACGACGGCGAGCCCTCCCGAGCCGTCAAGGTCGATGCCGAGCACAGCAACGCCGAGAGCCGCGAGCACGACCCACGCGAGATCGCGCCACCGCCGGGTGCCCGCGACGGCAACCGCGAGGGGACCGAGCAACTCAATCGTCACCGCGACGCCGATCGGGATGCTGTCGATCGCGAGGTAGATGAGCACGTTCATGCCGGCGAGGCCGAGACCGAGCATCCCGACGCCGATCCACGTGCGACGATCCCAACCGCGCACTCGGGGTCGGATCACCACGAGCAGAATCGCCGATGCGAAGCCGAGGCGCAACGCCGCCGCCCCGAGTGGCCCGACCAGGGTAAAGAGTGACCCGGCCGCCGCATTGCCGAACTGCACCGACACGATCGCGACGACGGCAAGCAGCACGGGGTTGACGGTCAGACGCGAGCGCACGAGTGCGAGCATCGCACACGCGCTCCCGAACACACAGAAACGCGCCCCGCTCGATGGTGAGAGCGGGGCGCGTTCGCGGTTCTGAGGCTTAGTCCTCCGAGTCGTCCGAGTCGTCGTCCGAGTCGTCGGGGCTGTCGACCGACGCGGGCGAGGCGGGGGTGACGGGTGACGGCGGCGTGACCGGCGACGGCGACGAGTCGGGGCTCGAGCTCGAGGTGGGGTCGGGGCTCGGGCTGTCGTCGGGGCTGGAGCTCGACGACGGGGTGGGGCTCGCGCTGTCGTCGGGGCCGACGACGCTGTTGGTCTCGACCGTGAAGTCGATCTCGCTCGCGCTGCCCTTGACGTCGTCGCCCGCGACAGTGATGCCGGGAACCTCAACGTTGGTCACGCCAGCGACGAGCGGCAGTGCGCTCGCGGTCGAGACGGCGCCCGCGGCCATGACGCCGAGTCCGAGTGCCGAGGCGGCGCCGATGGCGATCCAGTTCTTTGCGTCCATGGTGAATCCTTTCGAGCTGTGGAAGCCGGTGTGCTGTGCATCCGTGCTGCTGATGAGTACAGACTGCGGGCGCTGCATGAGAACACAAGGAGGTTCAGATGAGAGGCCTCTCATCTTTGCAGCACCGCGCCCTTAGCGCTGCGCGGCTTTGACGACCTCATAGGCGGCGAGGGCGGAGCGCCGCGATTCGGCGAGGTCGACGATGGGCGCCGGATACTCCGGCTCAGTGACCTCCGGCACCCACTGCCGCACGTAGTCGAGCTCGGGGTCGAAACGGTCGGCTTGCAGCACGGGGTTGAAGACGCGAAAGTACGGCGCGGCATCCGCACCCGATCCGGCGACCCACTGCCAGCTCGCCGCGTTGCTCGCTTCGTCAGCGTCGACGAGGGTGTCCCAAAACCACGTTTCGCCGATGCGCCAGTCGACGAGCAGGTTCTTTGTCAGCAGTGACGCCACGATCATGCGCACGCGATTGTGCATCCAGCCGGTCGTCCACAACTGGCGCATGCCAGCGTCGACGAGGGGGATGCCCGTGCGGCCCTGCTGCCAGGCCTCAAGAACCTGGGGGTCGGGGCTTTCCCACGGAAACGCATCGAAGTCGCGCCGAACGTTCACCGTGGCGAGATGGGGCAGGTGGAAGAGGATGCTGTACGAAAACTCGCGCCAACCAATCTCGCTGAGAAACTTCGCGCGATGAGCGGCGGCTTCGGGAGAGAGCCGCTGATGCGCCCGTGCCCAGATCTGGTGCGGGCTGATCTCGCCGAACCGCAGGTGGGGGCTCAGGCGACTCGTCGCGTCGATGGCGGGCTCATCACGCCGGTGATACTGCGCAAGGCCGTGCTCCATAAAGTGCTCGAGCCGATTATGGGCCCCGTCTTCGCCGGGTGTCCACGCCGCGCGAAGGCCCGCAGCCCAATCGGGCCGGGTCGGCAGAAGCGTCCAGTCGTCGAGTGGGTCACCGTCGACGTCGAGGCCCACCAGCGCGTTCGGAGCCGGCAGGGGCGCCCGCGGCTCGGCGGCGGCGAGACACGCCCTCCAGAAGGGCGTGAAGACCCGATAAGGGGCGCCCGAACCGGAGGTGATGCTCCACGGCTCGAACAGCAGCGATGCTCCGAAGCTCTGCACCTCGAGGCCCTCGGCGCGAAGGTGCGACTTGAGTGCGGCATCCACCTCGCGAAGCGCTCCGTACCGTCGGTTCCAATAGACGGCACCTGCCCCGACTTCGGCGACGAGTGCGGGGATGACGACGGACGCTGCGCCGCGCCGCAGCGTCAAGCGCACCCCCCTCGCCTCGAGGTCGCTGGCGAGCGATGTGAGGCTGTGGTGCAACCACCAGCGGCTCGCGCCGCCCAGTGGACGCGCCCCGGGTGACTGCTCGTCGAGCAGATACACGACCACGACGGGTGCTCCCCGTTCGGCGGCGGCCGTGAGCGCCGGGTTGTCGGCGATGCGTAGGTCGTCGCGCAGCCACACGATGCTCGGGGATAAACTCATGGCGCGAGGCTAGCGGCGCTGACTGAGTCAATGGTGCGCGTGACAAACCTCGAGGATTGTGCTCAGTCGCGCAGACGCAGGCACAGCTCTGTGAGCTGCCGAAGCTCGTCACCGTTGAGGCGCGACCCGACGTGGCGTGCAATCGCGTCGGCGTGAGACACGGCCACGCGTTTGAACAATTCGTAGCCCTCCGGCCGTAGCGCGACGATCGTTCCGCGGGCATCCGTGGCATCGGGGAGCTTGTCGACAAGGCCGCGAGCGGCGAGGCGATCAATCAGGCGACTCACGCTCGGTTGACTCAAGAGCAAGTGCGGAATCAGATCGCGGATGCGTAGCCGCCGTTCGCGCGCCCGAGAGAGGTTGAACAACACGTCGTACTCGGTGAAGGAGATCTCGCTGGTCGGAAATTCCGCCGTGAGCTGCCGAAGCACCGAGACCTGCGCGCGAAACAGTGCCTCCCACGCACCCACCGCGGTCGCCTTCTCTGTCATGCACCAACTCTATGCGCGGGCATGAGGTCGCAAGAGAGCGGGCGTGTCACGAAATGTCGCCGAGACGTGCGAAGGGCCGGTCGCCGAGGCGGGCGACCGGCCCTCTTCCCTTGCACCAAGAGTTTCCTGCAATCACATTCCGCGTCTTACGCCACAGCAAACGATCGACGCGTACCGAATCTATAACGGAAAGGTAACAGTGTCTAGTTATCAATCCGTTATTTTTCTGCGAATCGCCGTTTCGCGGGCCGGTTCGGATGCGCGCCACAAAATCCCAGGTCAGAGACCCCTATTTCCGGATGCTCACGCGCGAGGCGGGCGAACGGCACGAGAAGCGCGCTCACGGGCGGCCGTCAGCAGACGCCAAAGTTGAGGCCCGTGACGTAATTGTGACCAAAGAGGTGCTGGCGCAACCGGTTGCATTGGGTCTAACGTCGGATTTGCTTCACCCCAGCACCGGGAGCACACGCTCCTGCCCATGAAAGGAAAATGACTATGGCAGTTATTCGCCGAAAGGTTGCGACGGCCGCGGGTATCGCGGTTGCCTCAACCCTGCTCTTCACCGGCTGTGCCGCCGGAGCGGGCACCGAAGGCAGCGACTGTGCCGAAGTGACCAACATCACTTGGCTCGGAACCATCAAGGTCGAGATCCAGGACCAGTTCACCGACGCCATCGAGTTCTACAACGAGAACAACACTGACTGTGTTGCCGTTGAGATCCTCGAGTCGCCGCAAGACGTGCCGTTCCTCCAGACGGTCACCACGTTCTACGAGGCCGGCAAGGCGCCGACCATCATGACCGCGCTGCAGGAGCTGCCCGACATGGCCCCGCGCGTTATCGACTGGAGCGGAGACCCGCTCGCCGAGCTTGCCGCTCCCGGCACGCTTGACGTCGCCACCATCGACGGCAAGGTCGTCGGTCTCCCGATCACGGCTGAGGCGTTCGGTCTGCTCTACAACAAGTCGGTTCTTGACGCCGCTGGTGTCGAGGTCGACGCGATCACGACCCGCAGCGAGCTTGCGGACGCTTTCGACGCTGTTGCCGAGACGGGCGCTTCGCCCATGCACTTCTCGGGACTCTGGTGGTCGCTGGGTGCTCACTTCACCAACGTCTACCACGCCAACGCTGCTGAAGACGTTGACGGCCGCCTGGCGATCCTCGACGAGCTGAAGGCTGGCGAGAAGGACCTCCTCTCTGACCCGGTGTTCGAGAACTGGCTCGACACGTTCGACCTCCTCAAGGAGAACTCGATCGACACCGCCAGCATCGCTGACACCGACTACGACCTGGGTGTTGAGAACCTGGCCGTCGGCGACGCCGGCTTCTGGTTCATGGGCAACTGGGCCGAGCCGAACCTCCTCACCGCGACGCCTGACGGTGAGTTCGGTGTCATGCCTGTGCCGATCAGCGACAACGCTGGCGACTACGGCAACGACTCGATCTCGGTCGGCGTTCCGTTCTACGCGATGATCGACGCCGAGCAGTCGACGCCGGAGCAGCAAGAGGCCGCCAAGGCCGTGCTGAGCTGGTTCCTCACCACCCCCGAGGGCCAGGCGTACTGGTCGGGACCGGTCGAAGAGGGCGGAATGAACTTCATTCCGGTCTACGACGGCTTCACCGTCACGCCGAGCACCTTCATGGCTCAGAAGATCGCTGAGTACATCGCTGCGGGCAAGACGCTCCAGTGGGTCAACAGCGCCTACCCGGCCGGCTTGCAGGACGCCTACGGCGCAGCCGCTCAGAAGTACTACGACGGCGTGAGCGACCGTGCCGCATTCGCGGCCGAGCTCGAGGCCGCCTGGGCTGAGTAGCACATCGACGGAATCAGTCGCAGACTGATACCCCGTCACCAGTAACTGGGTTGCCCGGGGCGCGAGCCCCGGGCAACCTGTTATGGATAGGCCCGTCAGACAATGAGGTTTGGACAATCACATGAGAACTCGTAGGCAAGAGATTCAGCGATTTGCGGTCTTCGCACTGCTGCCGCTGTCGGTCTTCATCTTGGTGCTCGTTCTGCCATTCGGCCAGGGCGTTTATTACACCTTCACCGACTGGAATGGTTTCGAGGTCACCAACTGGGTCGGCCTCGAGAACTACACGGCCGTTTTCCAGAACGAGGAATTCTGGGGATCGATGCTCTTCACGGCGGGATACGTCGTTGCATCGCTAATCCTCGTCAACGTCGTCGCCTTCGCTCTCGCGCTCCTCGTCACGATTCCCCTGCGCGGCGTCAACGCCCTGCGCACGGCCTTCTTCTTGCCGAACCTCATCGGTGGCGTGATTCTCGGCCTCATCTGGCAATTCCTCTTCGGCCAAGCGCTCCCTACGCTTGCCGAAGCCACGGGTATCCCGGTTTTCGCGGAAAACTGGTTGCTCGACACCAACAGCGCCTTCTGGGCCATGGTCATCGTGACGGTCTGGCAGATGTCGGGCTACATGATGATCATCTACATCACCGCCCTGATGAGCATCGAACAAGAGGCGCTCGAGGCCTCGCTGATCGACGGCACCAACGCCTTTCAGCGCATGTTTTACATCAAGATGCCGCTCATGGCGCAGGCCTTTACGATTTCGCTCTTCCTCACGTTGCGAAACGCCTTCATGGCCTTCGATCTGAACCTGTCGCTCACCGGCGGAAACCCCTACGGCACGACCGAACTGATCTCGCTGCAGGTCTTCCGTGAAGCCTTTACGTACGGAAACTTCAGCTCGGGTCAGACCCAGGCCGTTCTCATGTTCGTTGTCATTGCGATCGCGGCGCTCGCCCAGGTCGCCGTCTCCAAGCGATTCGAGGTCCAGCGATGAAGCGCGCCCGTCGTATCAATATCTTCTTCTTCATCTTCGCGAGCGTGCTCGCGGTGATCTACGCCTTCCCCTTTGTCTTAGTGTTGCTGAACTCCGTGAAGACCGCGCGCCAGGTGCGCAATGATCCATTGGCGTGGCCGGAGGAGTGGCTTTGGGAGAACTTCGCTGAAGCCATCGATCGCATGGACTACTGGCAGGCCCTCGGCAACTCGCTTCTCATCACGGTGCTGAGTGTCGGTGCGATCATCATCACCTCTTCGATGTTGGCGTACTACCTGGCCCGCTCCAAGACGCGGTTCTCAGGCGTTACCTTCCTCGTGCTTGTGGCATCGATGATCGTGCCCTTCCAGGCGCTGATGATTCCGTTCGTTGGACTCTTCGGTGGGCAAGGTTTGGGCTTGCCGGGCAACCAGTTCACGATCGCTTTCTTCTACGTCGGCTTTGGTGTCGCCTTGTCGACCTTCCTGTACCACGGCTTCATCACGAACATTCCTTATGAGCTCGATGAAGCCGCCGGTATCGACGGTGCCTCACCGCTTCGTACCTTCCGCAGCATCATCTTCCCGATGCTCGGGCCGGTGACGGCAACGGTGGCCATCATCAACGCGTTGTGGATCTGGAACGACTTCCTACTGCCGTCGGTGGTGCTCTTGGAGAACGATCAGAAGACCATTCCGCTTCGCACGTTCGTGTTCTACGGCAACTACACGTCGGACTACGGACTCGCGATGGCTGGTCTTGTGCTGTCGATCTTCCCGATCGTGATCTTCTACTTCGTCATGCAGCGCCGTATCATCGCGGGTATCTCCGCGGGAGCGGTGAAGTGAGTTCGACCGACAACCCGGGAGAGCACGAGAACGCAGAGTGGTGGCGGCAAGCCGTCGTCTACCAGATCTATCCGCGGTCGTTTGTTGACTCGGATGGAGATGGTCTCGGCGACGTGCGCGGAATCATTGCGCGGGTGCCCTACTTGCGCGACCTCGGGGTTGACGCGGTCTGGCTGAGCCCGTTTTATCCCTCGGCCTTGGCTGACGGTGGGTATGACGTTGATGACTACCGCAACGTCGACCCGCGGTTGGGCTCACTGCATGACTTTGATGACATGGTGGCGGCGCTCCACGGCGCCGGCATCAAGATCTTTGTCGACATCGTTCCCAACCACAGTTCGAATCGTCATGAGTGGTTTCAGGCCGCGTTGGCGTCGCCCCCGGGTTCGCCGGAACGCGATCGGTATCTCTTTCGCGATGGGCGCGGCGCGCACGGCGAGCTACCCCCGAATGACTGGCCGAGCCACTTTGGTCCGTCGGCATGGACTCGCACGGCCGACGCCGACGGCGCGCCCGGTCAGTGGTACCTGCACTTGTTTGCTCCGGAGCAACCCGACTTCAACTGGGACAACCCCGACGTCGAGGCCGACTTCATTCGCACCTTGCGCTTCTGGTCCGACCGCGGGGTTGACGGCTTCCGCATCGATGTCGCTCACGCCCTGAAGAAAGACATGAGCGAGCCGTTCAAGCCGGTGCCTACGATCGGCATCATGTCGGACTATCCCATCGACGGTTCGCACCCGCTCTTTGACCGAGACGACGTGTACGACGTGTATCGCTCGTGGCGTGCCGTCTTCAATGAGTACGACCCGCCACGGGTGGCTGTCGCCGAAGCGACGGTGCCGGTGCAGCGGCGAGTGAACTACGCCCGCACCGACACTCTCGGCCAGGCGTTCAACTTTGACTTGCTCGGAACCCCGTGGCGCGCGAGCGAGTTTCGGTCGACGATCGCCCACAGTCTCGAGCTGGCCGACTCGACGGGTTCGTCGTCGACGTGGACGCTGTCGAATCACGACATCATCCGCCACGCAACCCGCTATGGCTTGCCCGATGGCCTTCACCTGGACAACTGGTTGCTGACTCATGGCAGCGAGCCCGAAGTCGACCGCGAGCAAGGCAGTCGTCGTGCGCGCGCGGCCATGATGATGCTCCTTGCCCTGCCGGGCTCGGTGTACCTGTATCAAGGCGAAGAGCTTGGCCTGTTTGAAGTAGCCGACCTTCCGGTTGACGCGCTTCAAGACCCGATCTGGGTGCGCGATGGCGGGGCACGCAAGGGCCGCGACGGATGCCGAGTGCCGCTGCCGTGGACAGACAGCGCGCCGGGCTACGGCTTCACGACCGGAGTTCCGCACTTGCCGATGCCGGCATGGTTCTCCGACTTCGCCGTGGATCGACAGCTCGGGCTCGCCGGATCCACCCTCGAGCTGTATCGCGATGCTCTTCGGCTTCGTCGCGACCTTCAGACGGCAGAGACCCTCGAGTGGCACGACCACTCCGATTCGGTGCTGTGGTTCCGGCGAGACAATGGCTGGAACAGCCTGACAAACTTTGGGGTTCAGCCGGTCTCGCTTCCGCACGGAGAGGTGCTCTTGTCGAGCTCGCCGATAACGGTCGACGGCGTCGCCGGTGAGTCTACGATCTGGTTTCGTTCATAGTTGATGGTGACCGCCGCGGCCGTGTCGGCTTTAGCGACCGTGCCTCGGTGGCGCTGTCGAACCTCGCACGACCAGAGAGAAGTCCGCAGGATCGAAGTGTTCGGGCGCTGGCGCACCTTCGATCTCGGCGACCACCTGCCGGGCGGCCATCGATCCTTGTTCCTGCACATCTTGGACGCACGTCGTGAGGTCATAGTCAGCCGAGTAATCGTGCCCATCGATTCCAATGATCGATACGTCGTGAGGAACACGAAGGCCAGCTTGTTGCACCGCGAACATCGCTCCGATTGCCATTTCGTCCGACGCACACACGAGGCCCGTCGGCCATGTCGTGCCCTGGTACAGCTGCAGCACCACTTGCTTGGCAACGCCGCTTCTATAGCCCCCCGAGAGCATCCAGGTGGGCTCGACAACGGCGCCGGCCAGCGACGCCGTTCGCGTGAAAGCGTGCTCGCGCTCGGAGGCGCCGATGACGATCAGGCTCTCGGGGTCGTACCCACCGACCAGGCCCAGCGAGCGGTGTCCCAGGTCGACCAGGTGATTCGTGGCCGCTTTCATGACGGCGGCGTCATCGATGCCGATATTGCGAATTCCACTCACGGGCGGCCCCACCGCGATCATCGGCATGTCGAGCAAGGCGAGCTCGGCGAGTTCTTCCGGAGTGAACACTGTCGCGACAACGATGACTGCGTCAACGCGTCGACGCAGCAGAGAACGTGCGAAAAGCCGCGTTCCTGCGGCTTGACTGCGATCGAGGTCGAACAGCACGACGTCGTAGCCGAGCTCGGCAAGCGTGCGCCCAACGCCGCTCACAACCTCGCTATAGAACCATCTGTTGAGGGAGGGAACGATCATGCCGATGGCGTGGTTGCGACCCGTAGAGAGTCCGGCAGCCGCCACCGACGGCACATACTCGAGTCGCGCGGCTGCCTCTTGCACGAGCGCGATGGTCTCCTGCGAGATGCTGGGAATGCCGCGAAGCGCGCGAGATACCGTCGACTTCGACAGGCCGAGTTCGGCGGCGATCTGACCGATAGTCGCCATGGTTCGTTCTCCGTCTCGCTCGCGGCGCGGGCGGCCACGAGAGTGTTCATTGAGACTATCGCCGACTACCCCACACGAAAGGTGTCACATCGTGATTGACGACCCCCAGCGCTGGATTTGGGACTCGTGGTACGTGAACGACGATGGCGACTACCACGCCTTCTTTCTCGCTGCTCCTCGTTCATTAGGCGACCCCGACCTCCGCCACTGGAACGCCGTTGCCGCGCACGCGGTGTCGACCGACTTGCTCGAGTGGCGACACCTTCCCGATGCCCTCGTGCCCGGCGAACCGGGCCGATTCGACGACCAGGCCATCTGGACGGGCAGCGTCGTGAAAGACGGCGATGTCTGGCGGATGTTCTACACGGGCATCGACGCCACCACGCGTGGCGCGCGCCAACGCGTCGGCCAGGCAACCTCGCACGATCTCGTCACCTGGACCCGCGTCTCGCCCGACCCGATCGCCATGGCCGACCCGCGGTGGTACTCCACCTTCGACCGCGACGGCGTTGAGGCGTTTCGCGACCCGTGGGTGTTCCAGCACACCGACGGGCGCTGGCACATGCTCGTGACGGCCACCGACCTCTTCGGTCACGGATGCATCGGGCACGCGACGTCGGACGACTTGCTCACCTGGGTTGTCGAAGAACCGCTTGCGGTCAAGACCGGGTTTTTGCAACTCGAAGTGCTACAGGTGCACACCTTTGGCGAGACTCCCGTGCTGTTCTTCTCCTGCCTCGAGACCGACATCAGTCTCGAGGGCGTTGAGCGCCGTACGGGGTACTACAGCGCTCCGGCAGAGTCAGCGCTGGGTCCTTTCGCGCTCGATCGCGCCGAGCCGATGAACGTCGACGGCATCTACGCGGGCCGCGTGGTCGAGACGCCCGCCGGCCCCGCCATGATGGGCTTCCGCAACGTCACGGCTACCCGACCCTTTGAAGGAGTCATTGGCGCGCCGATTCCCCTCGAGCTGACGAGCCGCGGCACCGTCAACGTGCGGGTGCCGTCGTAGCGACGGGCGCGGGCAGGGGGCACACCGGCGAGAGCGACAACGTGTGAGGGGTGCGGGCCGCCGCGAGAGGGCATCCCGAATCCCACGCGGTGGCCTAGAAGAAATCGGGGCTCGGCGTCGAGGCGTAGCGGATCGAGACGTCGGCGTGACGATCGAATCGGTAGCCCGAGCCACGCACGGTGCGCACGATGTCTTCGTAGCCGCCGAGCTTGGCGCGCAAGCGACGAACGTGCACGTCGATCGTGCGCTCATTCGGCACGTCGTCGTCTCCCTCGCCACCATCGGCCCACAGTGACGTGATGAGCTCACCGCGCTCGATCGTGCGGCCCTCGCGAAGAACGAGGTACTGCAGCAACTCGAACTCTTTGTAGGTGAGTGCGGCCGTATCGCCGTCGAGCAAAACGCGCTTGCGGGAGATGTCGATGACGACGCCCTCGACCTTGGGCTCGGGCGGGGGAGTGTCGTCGCGGCGGTATCGGGCGAGCGCCGAGGGGTCTTGCAGCGCGAGCCGCACGACGTCGACGTCGCGGCCACCCGCGCCCGCGGGCGCGAGCGCGACGGCGGCGTGAGTTTCAGCGCCGGGTGCAAGCTCGGTCGTGAGCTTCTTGAGTTCGAGCACCAGCCGGCCGAGATCGATACCGGCCGCCGCGGCCTTGGCCTCGTCGAGGCCGACGTAGAGCACAAAGCCGCGCGCCTCCGTGCCCTCGGGCACGGCGCGAAGGCGGGGGGCGGGTGCGACCGGTGCGGCAGGTTGCGGAGCGGGCGACGGGGTAGACGGTGTGCGGGGGGAGAGAGTGGCCAGAGACATCGTGGAGACGCTTTCTGCGGAGTCGAACGGCTCGTCACCCCTGGCCGGTGAGGCCGCGCGGGTGGCGCCGTTCGGAAGCTGTGTGTCGAGGGTGCGGGCATCGAGAGCCGGAGCATCCGGCCCCGACGCGGAGTGCGTGCGCTCGGTGCGATCAGACATCGTCAAACGATGGATCGGCCGGTCAGCACGACTCGGACGGGCGGGTGGCCATTTAGGCGCACATTCGACAGCACACGTCAGCGCTCGCCGGCATCATCATGCCAGCGGTCTCCACAGCCTCGGGGGCGGTCAGGAGGTTCGCGGTGACGGTCATGGGGGCAAGTATCCCCGAGGGCGACGCAGAGCGTCAAGTTGGGCGGTCTAGCCCACCGTTCCGTACAAGCGGTCGCCCGCGTCACCGAGGCCCGGCACGATGTAGCCCTTTTCATTGAGCTTCTCGTCGAGCGCGCCGAGCACGATCGTGACGTCGCGCCCCGCCGTCGCCTTCTCGATCATCTCGAGACCCTCGGGTGCTCCCAAGATGCAGACGGCCGTGACATCGTCGGCGCCGCGCGCGAAGAGAAACTCAATGGCCGCAAGAAGCGAGCCGCCCGTGGCGAGCATGGGGTCAAGCACGAAGCACTGACGGCCCTCGAGCTCGTCGGGCAGCCGTTCGGCATAAACGCTCGGCTCGAGCGTGTCGTGGTCACGCACCATGCCCAAGAAGCCCACTTCGGCGCTAGGCACGAGCTTGACCATGCCTTCCAGCATTCCGAGGCCAGCGCGCAAGATCGGCACGATCAAGGGGCGGGGCTCGCTGATGGCCAGGCCGGTGGTCGACGCGACCGGGGTCGTGATCGTGACTTCGTGCGTGCGCACGTGGCGCGTGGCCTCATAGGCGAGCAGCGTGACGAGCTCTTCGGTCAGAGCCCGAAAGGTTGCCGAGGGCGTGTTCTGATCGCGCAGCACGGTGAGTTTGTGGGTGATCAGGGGGTGGTCGGCAACGTGTACTCGCATAGGCTCAATCTAACGGAAGGGCGGGGCATGACCACGGTGTCTGACGGCGATCGTGCCGCTATGCGCGCCGCGCTCGACGAAGCACGGGGGGCTCTCGCCTCGGGCGACGTGCCGGTCGGAGCCATCGTGCTCGACGCGAGCGGCGCGATCATCGGCCGCGGGCGCAATGAGCGCGAGAAACACCACGACCCCACGGCCCACGCCGAAGTCGTCGCCTTGCGAGAAGCCGCCGCGGCCACGGGCGACTGGCAATTGAGCGGATGCTCGCTCGTCGTCACCCTCGAACCGTGCGTGCTCTGCGCAGGCGCCATCCTCGCGGCGCGCATCGACCGCGTGGTCTTCGGCGCCTGGGACGCGAAGGCCGGAGCCGCGGGCAGTGTCGTCGACCTCCTCCGTGAGCGGCGGCTGCCCCACCGCGTTGCCGAGGTCGTCGGCGGGGTCGACGAACGCGAGTGCGCATCCCTGCTCGCAGAGTTCTTCAGCGAACGGCGCTGAGCCTCACACCGACGCGCTGACCCTTTCGAGCCCTGGCTCGATATAGATGACGCGCGCAATCGGCACCGCGGTACGCACGGCAACTTCGAGTTCGTCGATGACGGCCGCGACGCGCTCAATCGTCGTGCCCGGCTGAAAGCTCACTTTGGCCCCCACGAGCAATTCGTCGGGCCCGAGGTAGAGCGTCTTCATGTGCACGACGCTCGTGACGCTGTCGTGGTCGTCCAGGGCGCGGCGAATCGCGCGAACGTCGTCGGCCGAGGCGCCCTCTCCGACGAGCAAGCTGCTCGTCTCGAGGCCCAACACCACCGCGACGAGAACCAGCAGCACGCCGATCATGATCGTGCCCACGGCATCCCACAGCGAGTCGCCAGTCAGAATCGTCAGGCCCACACCAAGCAGGGCGAAGACGAGGCCCAGCAACGCCGCGACGTCTTCGAGCAACACCACCGGAAGCTCGGGGGCTTTCGCGCGGCGAATGAACTGAATCCAGCCCTGGGTGCCGCGCACGTGGTTCGACTCGCGCACGGCCGTGCGCAACGAAAACGACTCGAGACCGATGGCAATGAGCAGCACGACAATCGGCAGCCACGCGTTCTCGAGGGGGTGCGGCTCTTGCAGCTTGCTGACGCCTTCGTAGAGCGAGAAGACCCCACCGATCGAGAACAGGATGATCGCGACAACGAACGCATAGATGTAGCGTTCGCGGCCGTAGCCGAACGGGTGCTCGCTATCAGCGGCTTTGCGTGCGCGTCGCCCACCGAGCAGCAACAGCAGTTGGTTGCCCGCGTCGGCAACCGAGTGCACGCTTTCGGCGAGCATGGCGCTCGATCCCGACACCAAGAAGGCGACGAACTTGGTGACGGCGATTCCGGTGTTGGCGAGCAACGCCGCAACAATCGCCTTGGCCCCGCCGGATGCGCTCATGGGGCGACCTCGACGGGGCCTCGGCGGCAGATCACCAGAAGACGGCGAGGGCGATGTTGACGAGAGCGAGACCGCCCGCGCTGTGGAAGAACGGCAGCAGTTCGCGGCCGCCGCCTCCCGGCGTCTTGCGCTGCTTGAGGAAGCCGAGCAGCGCGACGACGAAGATCACGACGGCGATCGTGAGCTTGACGCCGATCTTCGCGTAGTTGAGGTCGCCGCCGTCGTCGCCCCCCATCTCTGCGAGGCCGACCAGGGCAAGGCCGGTTACGAGCTGTGTGATGGCGCCGCCGAGCACGACGGGGAAGGCGAACTGTCCCTTCCAACGCGCCTGCATGAGGAACGGGCCGACGATGGCCGCGAGGCCAATGAAGTGGCCGACAAGAATGATGGAGTGAAGAATGTCCATGGGCTTCTCCTAGCAAAACAATGCGGCGGTGCGACACAGAACCGTGCCGCGTCACAGCGTAGTGACCAGTGTGGTCAATGGGGCTAGTCGGCGCCCCGAATCACGAAGATGTCGGTTGGCGGGTTGGCGTCATCGCGGGGCGCCGCGATCTCGGGCTCGAGAACGATGTCGATGACCCCGGGCGCTGCCTCGCGAATGCGCGTGCGCGCCACCTCGAGAATGAAGACGATGTCGGCGGTGGGGGTTGCGGGCGCGAACCCGAGTCGTGCCGTCACGATCGCTGATCCGTCGGCCAGGTCGCGTCGGTCGACCGCGCCGACCGATTGCACTCCGGCCGTGGCGACGAGCACGTCGCGGATCGTGGACTCGGTCATGACTGCCTCCCCGTGCGCTGAACTTCGGTTGCGGACTCGCCACCAACCTACACTCGTGGCATGAGCGACTCTCTTCCGGTCATCGCGATCATCGGCACAGGCTCGATGGGCGGTGCGATCGCGCGCGGCCTGCAGCGGGCGCAGGGGAGCGGCGCCGGCCTGCGGGTCACGACGCGCACGGAGTCGTCGGCGGCGGCCTGGCGCGCCGAGTCAGTCGAGGCACGCGCGACCGAGCACGATGCCGCGGCCAATCAGTGGGCGGTGACGGATGCCCGCATCGTGCTGCTGGGCGTCAAACCCGCGCAGATCACGGCCGTGCTCGCCGAGCTTGGCCCGAGTCTGCACCCTGAGGTGCTCATTGTGAGCGTGGCGGCGGGCATCACGACCGAGGCGATGCAGTCGGTCGTGCCCAACCCCGTTGTGCGTGCCATGCCGAACACGCCCGCGCTCATCGGTCGCGGCGTCACGGGTATCAGCGGTGGCTCGCGCGCCACGGCGGCCCACCTCGCGCTCGCCGACGACGTGTTTCGCACGGTCGGCACCGTGGTCGAGCTGCCCGAAGCGCAGATCGACGCACTTTCGACGATCAGCGGCTCGGGGCCGGCGTATCTCTTCTTGCTCGTCGAAGAATTCACCCGCGCCGCTGAAGCGATGGGCTTCGAGCCCGACGTCGCCGCACTGCTCGTGCAACAGACCGTGGTGGGCGCGGCGATGCTGCTCGACGCGACGGGCGAAGACCCCGACGAGTTGCGGCGTCGCGTGACGAGCCCTAAGGGCACGACCGAGCGAGCGATTGCGGTGCTGCACGACGCGAACCTGGCCGACCTGTTTGAGCGGGCTGCGCGCGCCGCAGAGGAACGCGCAAGGCAACTGGCCGCTGGCGCATAGGGCTCGCATAGAGTTCGCATAGGGTCGCGGCCGAGGGTGATGCCGTTGATCCGCGAGCGTCGCGGGTCCCTGACGTAAAGGGAGCATCCCGATGGCGAAGAACGACGACATCACCCCCGAGCCGGCCGCTGAGTCGGCACCCGCTGTATCGGCCGCGGCCGACACGACAGCCGCGGCACCTGCGGCCCCCGCGGCGAAGCGCTCTGGCGCACCCAAGGCACTCGCCATCGCGGGCATCGCCGTGGGATCGGCGCTGCTGCTCGGCCTCACCTTCGCGGGCGGCACGGCTCTCGGCCGTGTGCTGCCTGATGGCCCGGGTGGCCACGGTGGCCAGGGCAGCGACTCGGCCATGGGCCCGCAGGGTGAGCGCGGCGAGATCGCCGAGCGCATCGGCGACCGCATGGACGAGCGAGCCGAGAACCGCGACGAGCGCGCCGAGAACCGCGACGAGCGTCGCGCGCAGTTCGAACAGTGGCTCGAAGAGCAAGGCATTGACCCCAGCACGATCCCTGGCCCGCCGATGCCGGGTGAGCCCACCGAGTAGTTCCCCGCGCGGCATCGATCGGTTCGCGTTCTCGCCGGGGCTTCCTCCGCCTCAGTTGTCGAGCGACGCGAACCGATCGATGTCGGCCTCGGTGCCCGAGACGATGATGAGGTCGTGGTTCGAGACCACAGTCTGCTCGGTGGCGTAGGTAAAGGGCTTGCCCGGGCTCTTCACACCCACGACCGTGATGCGGTACTTCGACCGAACTTGTGACTCGGTGAGCGAGAGGCCGCGAATCGGCTTGGGCGGGTACATCTTGACGAGCACGAAGTCGTCGTCGAACTCGATGAAGTCGATCATGCGGCCCGAGAGCAAGTGGGCCACGCGCTCGCCGGCTTCGGCCTCGGGGTAGATGACGTGGTTCGCCCCGATGCGGGCCAAGATCTTTCCGTGCGACTGGCTGATGGCCTTCGACCAGATTTGCGGAATCTTGAGGTCGACGAGGTTCGCCGTGATGAGCACGCTCGACTCGATCGACGAGCCGGTCGCGACAACGGCGATGCTGAACTCGTCGGCGCCGATCTGGCGCAGGGCATCCAGAGACCGCGCATCCGCCTGTACGGCGTGCGTCACGCGCTCCGCCCACTTCTGCACGAGGTTCGGGTCTTCGTCGACCGCGAGTACTTCGCGCCCGAGGCGTTGTAGCTGGCCGGCCGTTGCCGCGCCGAAGCGCCCCAAGCCAATGACGAGCACGGGAGCGTCGTGGCGAATTCTCTCAACCAACGATGGGCCTCTCTTCTGGGCGCCGGAACAGCTGCCGGCGCTGACTCGCGGCGAGGGCCGCGGCGAGGGTCACTGTACCAACGCGCCCCGCCCACATGGTGGCCGCGAGCACGTACTTTGCCGAGTCGGGAAGGTCGTTGCTCGTGAGACCCGTCGAGAGCCCGCACGTCGCGAACGCCGAGATGACGTCGAACAACACGAAGTCGAGGGGCGCTTTCGTGATGTGCAGAACGATGACCGTCGACGTCGCCACGATCGTCGCGCCCCACAGCACGACACTGACGGAGAGGCGCAAGACGTCGTTCGGGATGCGGCGCTCGAAGGCCTCCATGTCGTCCACGCCGCGCGCTTCAGCGACAGCGGCGAAGAACAACACCGCGAGCGTTGTCACCTTGATGCCACCGGCAGTGGATGCTGAGCCGCCGCCGACGAACATGAGCATGTCGAGCACGAGCAAGGTCGAGCCGTTCATCTCGCCGATGTCGACCGTGCTCAGGCCACCCGAGCGGGACATGATCGACGTGAAGACCGCGGTCATGGGGCGCGTCAGGCCGTCTTGACCGCCGAGCGTTGCCAAGTTCGACCACTCCAAGAACCCGATGACAACGGCGCCGGCCGCGATCAAGATGAGGGTCGTGAGCAGGGTCACGCGAGCGTGCAGCGTGAGTCGCGCTCGGGTGCGCAGCCAGCGGGCGAGCGCGAAGATGACGGGAAAGCCGATGGCGCCGAGAAACACGGCGATCGAGA